>JADEXW010000545.1 GCA_015206935.1 Pseudanabaenaceae cyanobacterium LEGE 13415
GTTTCAACACAAACCTACACCTGTAAGGGATTTAGGGGGCGAACCCGCAAACATCGAAGCGTGAGATCATTAGCGTACAAGGTAGGCTAAATTCAGTAGGGATTCTTTGAATCGAGGAATCCCTATTTCCGTTTGTTTAAAGCTGCTAAAAGTTGAGGACGTACCTGTTTCGCCCAAAGCTCGAAATTGAAAGAAGGACTATCGGGAGTATTTGCGATTTGAGAAGCACGATCGTTGCGTTGATTCAGTGTTTGGGGCATGGTGAGAAGCAATAGAGAACACACGATATCCTACTCATTTAATTTGGCTTTGAGGTTAAGTTCCGTTGAAGAAGGTTTAAAGTTTGATAGTGCTTGATTCGATCGCCATTCCTCGATTGAATGGAGAATATCGTTATTTCTCCCATTGAATGGACTTTAGCCTGATCATTTCTAACTTCCTCAATCCGCCTGTGTTGTTCTTTTTTCTAGGAATGCTGGCGGTATTGGTGAAATCTGATCTCGATATTCCTGCACCAATTCCGAAGCTATTTTCACTGTATCTATTGTTGTCGATCGGGTTTAAAGGTGGAGTCGAACTCGCGCGGAGTGGAATCAATCAAGCTGTGATTGTGACATTGGCTGCCGCGATCGCAATGTCGATTTTAGTTCCGATCTATACGTTTTTTATTCTGCGATCGCGTTTAGATCCTTACAATTCTGCTGCGATCGCGGCGACTTATGGATCAATTAGTGCAGTAACTTTTATTACGGCAGGATCATTTCTCGATCAATTGCAGATTCCGTACAACGGTTATATGGTGGCAGCGTTGGCACTGATGGAATCGCCTGCGATTATTATTGGATTGATTTTGGTGAATGTGTTTACCGATCGAACTGATGAATCTGAGCCGATTCAATGGTCTGAAGTTTTGCGAGAAGCATTTTTTAATGGATCAGTGTTTCTGTTAGTGGGTAGTGTTGCGATCGGGTTTATTACTGGTGAACATGGTTGGCAGACCTTGAAGCCGTTCACGCAAGATATGTTTTATGGTGTGTTGACGTTCTTTTTGCTGGATATGGGATTAGTCGCAGCAAAACGAATTCAAGAATTGCAAAAAGCAGGTGCATTTCTGGTTTCGTTTGGGATTCTGATTCCGTTGTTGAATGCAACAGTGGGAATATTTTTGGCGAAAGCGATCGCGCTTTCTTCAGGTGATGCACTTCTATTCTCAGTACTGTGTGCGAGTGCGTCTTATATTGCAGTTCCCGCAGCGATGCGTTTAACGGTTCCCGAAGCAAATCCGAGCTTTTATATTTCTGCTGCACTTGCGGTTACGTTTCCATTCAATATTTTGATCGGAATTCCATTGTACGAATACGGAATCAACCTACTTTGGTAAAGGGTATGCACAGCGTTAAAAGAATTGAAATTATTTCCGACTCGATCGAGCTTCCGAAAATTATTCGCAGCCTGAAAGACTCAGGAATCGATCGCTATACGATTTTTCGGAATGTTGAAACTAGCGGAGTTTCAGGAACCGATGACGCGATCGAGATGGAGTACATCATTGCATTTTGTCCACCGGAACAAGTGAAAACTGCGATCGAGAAAATTCGTCCGATTCTGAATCGATTTGGCGGATCTTGCTATGTTTCCGATGCAATGGAAGTTCGATCGACCAACTGTGTCGCGTCTTTGTGATTGTCTTCGAGTTGAGCCGCCAAATTGCGAACGGTTTCAAGGGTGTCAATCTCTTCGACGGGTTTATCAGAACGAATCCGCAGAATTCGAGGAAATCTTAAAGCATAGCCGCCCTTATGACGCTTTGAGACTTGTACTCGATCGAAGGTTACTTCTAGAACAATCTTTGGCTCTACAGTTCTGACGCGACCATGAGCAAACTCCTGAATCGTATGTTGTTTGAGCCAGTCAGATAGTTCTTGAACTTCCGCATCGGTTAATCCTGAATAGGCTTTACCCACATTTAGCAAGGTTGGATCAGTCTCACTGGCGCGAACTGCGAAGGTAAAGTCTGAGAGGAATCGACTACGTTTTCCGGTTCCAACTTCTGCGGCTGTGATTACCACATCTAAAGTTGCGATCGCACGTTTTACTTTGAGCCAGTCTTTTCCTCGTTTTCCAGGCTTGTAGGTCGATTGTAAGTGTTTGACCATCAAACCTTCATTTCCTCGATCGCGAGCAGCTTGAAACTCTTGTTCTAAAAGCGTGACATCTTTAAACTGTTGAGAAATTGCTCTTCGGAGTCTGGGTGTATTGAGATTGAGTGATTCTAGAATCGATCGACGAACGGAATACGGCTCTTCGATCATCACTTTGCCATTGCAGTACAACACATCATAAGCAACGAAAGCAACTGGAACCGACTGCAATAGTTCGTCAGTCAGCGTTTTACGTCCTAATCGCTTTTGCAATTCCTGGAACGGCAGAATGCGATTGCCTTGAAATGGAACAATTTCACCATCTAGAATCAACTCTAAATCGAGTGCTGTCAGGGCTTCTACTAAATCGGGAAATGTTCCAGTAATTTCATCTAAAGTACGAGAGAACAGAGCAATCCGAACATTATCGATCGTGGCTCCATGTAGCGATCGACTTTCTGAATTTGCGGCTGCAATATGAACTTGAGCGCGAATTCCATCGTACTTATCCTCAACTGCAAACCCTTCAGGCATTCGAGTGGTAATCTCTGCAAAGTCTTCGACCGGACTTGCTAGCATAAATTTAATTGGGTGGAATAGCTGCATTCGTGCTGTATCAAGCTGTTTATGACGAGCTAACACTGCTGTTTCTCCGATGTCTCCGGTGAGCATATTCACCCACTGAATTCGACCCACAGGCTGATCGGCTAAACGTGCGATCGCATCTTCAACCGCACCTTCCCGCAATCCAATTCGCAAGTCTCCCGACATCAATTTGATCAAGTACTTCGCTTCAAGTGCAGTTGCCCGTTTGAGCAAATCAACAATGCCTGTAATTTTCTTTTTATTACCACGAATTTCAACTAAAGCTGCAAACGCTTCTCCTACTTCAGACAGGCGCAATGTGGGAGCAATCTGATTAGACAGAACATCGGCAGCGACATCACCCAAATCGCCGCGTTTTACTAACTCAGCTTGCAATAGATTCGATTCTGCTTCACTCACAATTAGAAGCGCATTCATCAAAGCAGATCCACCAATTTGTAGAACTCGCTGGTCAAACTGGGGAAAAGGCGAACCTGCGAAATACCGCGCTGCAAGCCGTAAATCGTCATCTTCTAGAGTTGGGAAATAACTACCCAAAATCGCAGCTTTGGTTAGTCGTTTTGTTGTCGCTGCAATTTGTTCAGCAGCGATCGCGAATCGATAAAAAGCATCGATCGGGGTGGAACCAGTGGAGTGAATCATTCGGCATTGTGGACGCAGTTAGTTCTATTTAACGGCGATCGCATAATTGTTTCCTCTTTCAACAGCATGATTTCACTCGATCGGAACGTGACAAAACTCGAATCAGATGCTTCACTAAATGTGCTAGCCTTTCAATCGGTTGTTCTATGTCTTCAAATTCACCCACTCCTCCGATCGCGTCTAAACAGCCCTATGTGCATGAATTACATGGGGATAAGCGCAACGATGACTATTTTTGGTTACGCGATCGAGAAAATCCAGAGGTGATCGCTTATCTTGAAGCCGAGAATGCTTACACCGATACGATAATGCAGCACACAGAATCGCTGCAAACAAAGCTTTATGACGAAATGCTATCTCGTATTCAAGAAGATGATTTATCAGTGCCTTATCGCAAAGGTGATTACTACTATTACAGTCGCACTGAAACGGGTAAAGCTTATCCGATCTACTGTCGTAAACATCAATCATTAGATGCACCCGAAGAGGTATTGATTGATCAAAATGAGCTTGCTGAAGGGACAGAATATTTTAGCTTAGGTGTATTGGAAGTTAGCCCAAATCAGCAAATTCTAGCG
>JADEXW010000096.1 GCA_015206935.1 Pseudanabaenaceae cyanobacterium LEGE 13415
AATGGGACTTGATGCGGAATCTGCTGCAAAAATGATTCAGAACAAAGCAGCGGCAAAAATGGTTACACCACAAATTGATTTACCGCCAGAATTGAAAAAAGCAGAAGAAGTGACTGTTCTTGCCCATCCACGCTGGGGACAGATGTTGCTTACGACTTACACACAATTTGAATCACTGTTAAAAGCTGAAGATTGGCGATCGATTAAAGGTGCAGACAAGCTGATCAAGAAGTATCTGACCGATGCTGAAACGAACTATTTCGTTTGGCATAGACTCGCAGAGCAACATCCAGAACAGTTGGAGAAACTATTAAAATCGTTTCTCGATCGACCAGAGTTCACCCTTAAGAAAGACCTAGACCCCCTATTGCAGGAATACCATAAGTCTTTAGTCCCTGAGCTACCAGATATCGCCAGTGTTCCGCTGCATCTACATAATCTCTTCCAAGAAGCATTAGCAGAAGTGAGTAAAACAAAGGCGAAAGAGAAAGCAAAACAGCCATCGAAAGGATTTAAACGGGGTTAAACGGTGCGTTTACAGACTCGAAAGCACCATCAATTATGGATCGGTGTTGCTCTGATCTTTTACTCGTTCGTTGCGATCGGGATTGCTGAAGGGGGCTTAGGAGTTCTCCTACCCTCGATTCTTCAAACTTACAATCTGACTCCTGGAACTGTGACTTTACTGTTTATTAGTCAAGTCACAGGATATGCGATCGCAGCAACTACCACAAGCTTACTAACGCATCGATTCGGTTTAGCAAAAACAATGTTACTTGGTGCAATCATGCTCACCAGTGCATTAAGTCTTTATGCTTCAACGACTCATTGGACGGTGATGATTGCAACCGGATCGTTGTTAGGATTCGGGATTGGATTAATCGATGCAGGTGGAAATACTTTTATTGCCAGTGATCAACGCAATGCGAATCTGATGGGATTGCTTCATGCCTTTTATGGTGTCGGAGCGCTTTCAGGTCCAGCACTCGCAACCACATTACTGACGTTTGGAATGGAGTGGCGACAAATTTATGCGGTGATTGCAACGATCGTAAGTTTATCGATCGCTGGATTACTCTGGGCAGTTTTGCATCGATACACACCCCTACAGCAGAAATTTACAGGCGAAAACAGTGGTCGATCGAATCTTGCAGCCGCCGCAAAAAATCCCATTATTATCATCTCTGCAATCTTACTTGCGCTCTATGTTGGCACTGAGGCAGGCATCGGAAATTGGGCATACACAGTCCAGCATGTGAGCCGAGGAATATCAACCCAAATATCAGGCTATAGTGTTGCGGGATACTGGGTCGGATTAACGATCGGACGATTAAGCTTTGGGCAATTAGTCAATCGACTCGGAGCTAATCGAACGATCACTTATTCGCTAGTGTTGTTGATTGTTGGATTGTTCGTGTGGTGGCAAATTCCCAGCGCATGGCTGATTTTACCTGTGTTGGGATTTGCACTGGCAACAATCTTTCCAGCCGTGATGTGGCTGACTCCGCAACGAGTCGATCGAGCAATGGTTCCAGCCTCGATCGGAATTCTTGCCAGTATGGGCAGTGTCGGAGCGGCAATCATTCCCACTGGAATTGGCTGGATTGCGGATCGGGCGGGAATTGGAGTGATTCCGGGATTGATATTGCCATTAGCGATCGTTATGTTCGGGCTGCACCGTTGGTTGGTGAATCACGCTCGATCGCACGCTTAAGAGGATTTTGAAAAGCATCGATTACTACATTTGCCCACCCCGGAATGAATTCGGGGCTAATCGAACGAAGTCCACTGAAGGGGACTAAAAGCCTTCCAAAACCCAGTCTTCAGTCTGTTTCAACAGACTTCGCACCGATAGCCCCGAATTCATTCTGGGGCGAAATCGAACGGAGCAAGGAGACTTCTAATATTTCTCAAACATCCTCTAAGTCTGCGCTCCCTGTTTTACAAGTCGTTGAAGTTGCCGACCTTCAAGATCTAAGAATCGTCTAGCAAAATTAGCGTCGCGCTCTAGTAAATCATCAAGTGCATCAACTGGAAGCGCTAAGATTCGAGTGCGATCGCTTTCCGCCAAGATCGTATTCTCCAAGGTGCTGCGAGTTAATGCTTCTAACTCATCTAAGATTTGCCCAGGATGCAGACGATCAACTCTCGTAGTCGTTTTTCCATCTGTTGCCTGAATGATGGCAGCACCTTCGATTAATAGTAGCAATTCTCGACAAGTATCACCTGCCTCGGTGATTACAGCTCCTTTCTTATAGGTTTTCATCTCTGCACGATCGCCTAATGCGATCAAAGTGTCGATTTGAACTCGATCGAAGAAATCACTATTCGATAAATGCACCAGTTTTTCGAGAACCGGAAACTCTGTCAAAGCGGGAGACGACGACGAGGCAAGTAACTGTTTTGCAGTATCTTTTAGCAAAGCAGAATCGGAATCGAGCTTCTGAGCCAGCGTTTGAGCGCGTTGGAAATCGAGTTGAGCGATCGCAAATAGAGCCGCTGCTTGCATCACGGGATTGTAATGCTCTAACAAGGTTTCAAGATGGCTGACTGTATCTTGTGTTGATATTGTTTCATTCGATTGTTCATCAATTTGAGGTTGAATTAGCTCATTCACAATGCTTGGATGTAGGTGAGCTTTCCAGAGCTTTCGATTGACTAATTCTGATGTGAATTGCGGCGAAAGTTGTTTGAGCGATCGAGCAATTGTCATCGCGCTTGGATGATCTTTCAGAGCGACGAGAATTTCTAGAATTGATCGAACAATTAATTCCCGTTTGTTTTGAACACCCTCATGTAGAAGCTGTGAGATAGCAGGATTAGCTTGCAATGTAGGATGATCTAAAGCTCGATCGCACAGATTCCACTCTGCCAATCGAGCAAGTAGCGATTCTGCTTTCTGAGTGTTACCCGCATCCGGTGCAAATCCACTTAGCACCCATTCTTCTTCTTGAGGCGTGATCGAATACTCTTGCCGCAAAGCTCGAATCGCGTCAGATTCCTCAGTCGAGGGGGTGAATTCTGTTAAACTAATTTGCTGCTGCAATCGGAGGAATCGCTCTAGAGATTTCTGATAGCCAGTCAGACGAATTTGATTTTCTAGCGATCGCTGACGGTTCGGGTTGAGCAATTCTGGATCTTCAACGCCTAATTCTTCTAGGACTTCCCGATGTTCATCATCAGAAATTCCTAGCTCATGTCGCATCTGCTGTAGAACTGCGAGACTGCTAGAGGTACTGACATATCCTTCCTCTAAAGCTTCTCGAACGACTCCTTTATAAGCTTCGTGCCGTTTCTCTTGAGTAAAACCAGGAAGAACTTTCGCCAGCACATAGACTTCGTTTGTATTTAGATCATCAAGCGATCGACCATCTAAATACTGAGAGACATCAATTTGTAGCTTCTCAAGCTGCTTGCGAAATCGACTGGCGAGATTTTCGCGTGAATAGAGATCAGCACTCCGCCGCCAGGATTTTTGCAGCCACAATGTACTGAGAAAAACAATCATCAGTTCAAAGCCGTATTGCACCCAAATGGGTGTAAGTTGCAGTAGTGGACGACCTGCAAATAAGAAGAAGAAGTTAAATACAGCAAACGTACAAATCACAAAGATGCGATGCCGAATCAGATCCGGATCTGAATTTTTGCGACGTTGTCGATCGTAGGATTTAACTTGCCGCTCGATCCAAGTTCCGAGAAAATAACCGATCGCGCTAAATCCGCCCAGTACAAGCGGTACAGCAAACAGTTTTGGAATGTTAATTGGCTGTCCAAATAGATAAAGTCCGGGACTCATTAATGAGGCAAGCTGATTTGGATCGCGGTTCCACACTCCTGAAAAGTAATAGTCCCAATTCCCCGCATACAGATAGTAGTAAACGAAGTAACCGACGACTAAGCCAACATAGCCGTATCGAATAATTGCTTCTTCAGGATTGTTCAACCCATTCCAGTAAGTCCGCTCCGAATCAATATCAATACAAGGACTCTGACAAGCAACACAGGCGCTTTGTTCTTTGCCATCAGGTTCAACCGTGCGGCACATCGATTGCGTAATTCGTTGCTCGCTCATGTGCGCTTTACTGCCAAGCAATCCTCGCGGCTCGCTGAAGATAGATTGCACAGGAGCCATTGGACAGAAATAATTGCACCAGGACTTACCGCCGTAATAGTAGCCCACTGCGATCGCGGCTCCGATCGTCAATAAAAGCCAGAGTCCAAGAACTAATCGATCGGCATTAAAGAATAAGATTCTTCCACACAGTCCAATAAATAAATAACCAAATTGCAAATAAGGATAGTTCTTGCCTAGCCAAGAATCAGAAGGCACTTTCGCCAGTTCATAGCGCACCTTACCTGTTTTTGCATTCTCTCGTTTGAACTGTCGCTGTTTCCCTAAGCCTCTTGGGATTTGAGACAAAAATGAGAGGGGACAAATCCGCCGCCAGAGTTCATGACCAAACACCAGCAAGATAAAAATTCCAGCCGGTACGATCGCGCCCCAAAATAAAGTTGCACCAATCGGGTAAGGTTGCTGTTCTACACATCTGCCCTGCACCTGAACACACTCACCCGTCAGCCGCAAGGGACTCCAAGGATGATCAGGATCTGTCAGCGCCGCAGTCCAAGGATCATAAAACAGAGAGGCAATCACAAGAAGCCAACCGATCGTCAAGATCCATCGTACCCAGTGCATTCGGCGTTCTGGCAGTTGTGCAAACATACAATCGAACTCCTACCACATATTTCCTGTTCTGTTTTATGAAAAATCGTCAATTGTCCTTGATCAACTTCGTACCGTTCTGCACCTTGCAGTGCAACGAGAAGCATCATTTCCTGGCTCATTATAGATTCTTCACGAGCGATAAAGATAGACGCAAGAGGACTAATCCTAATAGTTCCTAAGCTCGTTTAAATCGGCTAAATCCCCCAAATTTGGGGGACTTTGTTTCCCAAATTCGGGGATTTAGGGAGCATAACTAGATTGCAACATAGCACGAGTTCTAACCGTGATACACCGTTAAAGCCGATCGAGGTTGTACTGTTCCGGTTGCTTGCACTTCATCTTTTAGCAACACTTCGCGAATCAATCGAGCCGCCAACTTCTGAGAGAAATCACTAAAGATTTGCTGACCCATTTTCTGTGTTTCGGGCTTCGCTAACAATCGCGGAATCAAAGAAAGAATCTTCGTTTGATTAAAGCCGCGTGTTTCTCTGAGAATGTTCCACACTCGTTTGAGATGATCTAAAGTTGCTTGATTTTCTGGTGCTAACGGCGGACGTTCGACCGCTAATCCAACTCGTTCACGGAATCCGTAAGAGAGGCTTCTCCAAGCAGATTGGCTGAGAGAATCTAAAGCTTTAACAATCTCATTGACTAAGTTGGCGCGGATGAATTCACCTCGATCGCTAAACAAATAATCCGTTGCTTGATCCAATGCTTGGTCTAAGTTGTAATCCGAATTGTCACGAGCATTCTTCAGCAAGTTCGCTAAGCGATTCCAGCGGAAGCTACCATCTTTGAACAACAGATCACGCAATGAAGCGCGAAGCTCTGGAGCCGGATCAGTCAAGAGCCGCTTGGAAACATACGGATAAGCTTTGCTGAGAACTTTGAAATCCGGATCGACATTGATCGCGATTCCCTCCAAAGTGACAAGCGATCGAATAATTAACGCAAAAAATGCAGGTACTTGAAATGGATACTCATACATCAGAGCCGATAACTTATCAGTGATACTCTTGATATTAATTTCAGCAACAGAAGCACCTAATGCTTCGTTAAACACTTCTGCAAATGCTGGAATGATTGGAGTGAGATCCATCGTAGGAGATAAGAAACCCAGCTTCACATAATCATGAGCTAGACCCTCAAAATCTCGGTTGACTAAATGTACGATCGCTTCGATCAATCCATACCGCTGATACGGTTCAACTTGGCTCATCATGCCGAAGTCAAGATACGCCAGTCGTCCATCTGGCATTGCAAGCAAGTTTCCAGGATGCGGATCAGCGTGAAAAAATCCATGCTCCAGAAGCTGTCTGAGCGAACATTGCACCCCAACATCAATCAAATGCGTTGCATCAATGCCCTGATCGCGAATTGCTTCCAGTTGAGTCAGCTTCATTCCGGTAATCCATTCCATTGTCAGAACGCGACGACCTGTAAATTCCCAATAAATTTTGGGCACATAGATCTCTGCTAAATGTCCGTAGAGTTCTTGGAATCGTTCTGCGTTGCGACCTTCCTGGGTGTAGTCCATCTCTTCAAAAATGCGAGTCGCTAACTCATCCGCGATCGCAACGAGATCACTCTTGACCCGCTTAACATTTCTCATGACCCATCCTGCCAAGCGCCGCAGAATGAACATATCGAGTGCAATACTTTGAGCCAATCCCGGACGCTGAACTTTTACTGCAACCGTTTCGCCTGTTTTTAGCTTGCCTTTGTACACCTGACCGAGAGAAGCCGCCGCGATCGGCATCGGAGTCAGTTCGTCATAGATTTGATCCGGAGTTTTGCCCAACTCTTCCCGAATAAACTGAAACGCGACTTCATTCGGAAACGGCGGCAACTGATCCTGAAGCTTGGTCAACTCTTCTAAATAAGTGGGCGGCACTAAGTCCGGACGAGTCGAAAGCGCTTGACCAATTTTGATAAATGCTGGACCTAAATTCGTCAGCATCTCGCGCAGGTGAACCGCTTGTCTCTGCTGATTTTCAAAACTGTTTCCCGTGATCCGATCCCACCAAAGCCGCATTGCAAAAAAGAGAAACGGCAGGAAAATTCCCAGCGTCCGCCGCCAAACCGAAATCGATCGAGTTCGATAATATGCCGCGATCATGTCGGGGTCATAGCGCAACGTCGTCATATCCGTTTGATTGGGAACTAGCGCTAACTCCGATGTGATCATGCCGTTCTCAGTGCGAATAAAGGGAAGTGAATCAGCACCAGAAGTCAGAGTGTGGGATGGAGTAGAAATTGGGTTCATCGATCGACACCGGAGGCAATTTATAATGTGAAGTATTGTAACAAGAGTCTTAAAGGACTTCCTGTTTTCAGT
Source organism: Pseudanabaenaceae cyanobacterium LEGE 13415 (assembly GCA_015206935.1). Lineage (GTDB taxonomy): Bacteria > Cyanobacteriota > Cyanobacteriia > Leptolyngbyales > Leptolyngbyaceae > Leptolyngbya. The sequence goes on from JADEXW010000096.1 coordinate 7,065, forward strand.
TAATCATTTTGTCGAAGCCTTGAGGAGCTTCCCGATCGCCAGATTACCGAATCACACCTATCAGGAAATCCCCATCAAGAACGAGAAGACGGCAGAAATCTTTATCCATCCCCCTCTTGACGCTGATTTAGAACGGATTTACTATAATCACAACGAAATCCTACTTGTACTCCAGTCTGTCCTCGCTAACATAGGAAAAGAAGTGCAGATCGTTGTTTTGTGAGTCTACATGCTACTTTCCCTGCGGATTGAGAATTTTGCCCTGATTGATCACCTCGACTTGTCGTTTGGGGCAGGACTGCACGTGCTGACCGGAGAAACAGGTGCCGGAAAATCAATTATTTTAGATGCGATCGATGCTGCCCTCGGTGGCAAAGTCACGGGTCGAGCGGTACGAACCGGAGAAGAACGCGCCACGATCGAGGCGACATTCCGCGTGAATGATTTGCTGAAATCCTGGTTTGAACAAGAACAGATCGATCTTCTGGATGACGAGCTAGCGGTTTGTAGCCGTGAGATCGTGGCATTAGGCAGCGGACAGCGGAATCGATCGAGAATTAATGGTGTTCTCGTCAACAAACAGCAGATGGAATCTTTGCGCGATCGTTTAGTCGAAATCACCGCGCAAGGTCAAACCGTTCAATTGGGTCAGCCTGGACTTCAGCGCGATTGGCTCGATAGTTACGGCGGAGTCGCACTGCTGAAACAGCGAGAAGTCGTTGCTCAAACCTATTCCAGCTATCAACAAGCTGCACAAGCGCTAGAGAAACGTAAACATTCCGAACAGCAACGATTACAGCAGCTTGACTTGTTCGAGTATCAGTTGCGTGAATTAAATGCGGCAAATCTAAACGATCCGGATGAATTGGATCAATTAGAGCAAGAACGCAAGCGGCTGAGTCACAGTGTGGAATTACAGCAGCAAAGTTATCAGGCTTATCAAGCGCTCTATCAAAACGAGAATGGCGAAGATGCTTGCGCCGATCTTCTTGGCAAGGCGGAAAGTTTACTGACTGATATGGCGCGTTACGACGACCAAGTTCAGCCGATTTTAGAAATTGTGACTTCGGCACTTGCACTGGTCGAAGAAGCGGGACAGCAGATTAATGCCTACGGCGATGATCTTGAAACTGATCCGCAGCGATTACAAGAAGTCGAAGAACGGATCGTGGATCTGAAGCAGATTTGCCGCAAATACGGGCCCAATTTGAGTGATGCGATCGCGCTTCAACAAACCCTCCAAGCCGAACTGGAGGAATTAACAGGTGCAGGACAATCGATTGGGGAACTCGAACAACTCACTCAATCCCGCAAAGCTCAATTAGTCGAAGCCTCCTCGCTGTTAACTCAATTGCGTCAATCCACCGCGCAAGGTTTAGAAGCACGACTGATTGCCGAACTCAAGCCCTTAGCAATGGAAAAAGTGCAGTTTCAAGTCGGAATTACGCCGATCACACCCACCGCCGCAGGCAGCGATCGCATTACCTATCTATTCAGTCCGAACCCTGGTGAACCGCTGCAACCGTTAACCGAAATTGCATCCGGTGGGGAAATGAGTCGATTTCTACTCGCATTACAGGCTTGTTTCTCCCAGGTCGATTCGGCTGAAACGCTTGTATTTGATGAAATTGATGTTGGGGTATCCGGTCGAGTTGCACAAGCGATCGCAGAAAAACTCTACCAACTCGGACGGCATCATCAAGTCTTGTGCGTGACTCACCAACCGATCGTAGCAGCAATGGCAGACCAGCATTTCAGTGTAGCGAAACAAGTGATCGAACTCAGTCACGGATCGCAAAACGGAAATGGTGCGACTGCGGAACTAAGAACGATCGTGCGAGTGAATGCACTAAATCAGGAACAACGTCGTCAAGAATTGGCACAGTTAGCCAGTGGACAAGTCGGCTCAAGCGAGAATGCTACGACCGAAGCTGCCGCGATCGCATTTGCGGATTCGTTGCTGGCTCAAGCCGCGAGTTTGAGAAATGGCGCATCGATCGAGGAATTGCCGGAACCCGTGGAAGCGCCGCCGAAGAAAAAAGCGCGATCGAGCCGAAAACGTTAACCTATAGTTCTGAGGTCAAAACCGCTTTTCCTTGGTGACGCTGAGGAGCCGCCGCATCCTCCGCTGTGACTGCCACTCGTGTCACCATTTCCCCGTTTCGATACGCCTTCGGAACTGGCATCGATTCGATCGCATTCCCTTGAGCATCCACCGTAAACGAAACCGTCAAAATCGCATTCTGGTTATCCATCGTAAACGGGGCATCAGGCTTGAGAACTGTCCATAGTGCGTACACTTTTCCAGGCGGTAACGGGGGTAAATTTTGAACCACTAACCTCGCTTCTAATGTATTCGGATCGACCTCAAATTTAGCAGAAGCCATTCTTGCGCGTTCTGTCCCTTGAAGGGCAAAAACCATTGCAGTTAATTGTCGATTTTCTGACTGTGACTGGAGCAAGGATTGTCGCAAAGTATAGTTGTTGATGCCTAAAGCAAGAATGAGTCCAGCAGCGGCGACATTGAAAATCGGACTCCAAGGCATCGATCGACGAGTTCGGACACGCGAAACTGGCGTACTGAGAATCTTTGAGCGCAAATGGGCAGGCGGTACAACTTCGGGCAGATCATACGTCAGTTCGAGCGCTTGCTGCATTTCTTCGACTTCTTGGGCGATCGCTGGATTTTGGTCTAACAGTCGCTCAAATTCCGCCGCTTCAGCCGGATCGAGATCGCCCAGGACATACCCAGCGATCAAGAGTTGTAAATGTTCTGAAGACATCGACGGAGGCATAACAATTAAAGAAACTCACTAAGAATTTGACGAAGTTTAAGCAAGCTGCGACGAGTACGGGTTTTAACGGTTCCAAGTGGCAGATTTAGACGAGTCGCAATTTCGGATTGGCTTAGACCGTCGTAGTACGCAAGCTGTAATAGGTGCTGTTCGGCTTCGGAAAGTTGAGCAAGGGCAGATTGGACTTCTTCGGATTGTTCATTTCGGAAAACTTCCTCAAATGGAGTGTTCGGAGTCGCCTCAGGGGTTGTTGGTTTTAACCGGGCTAAGAATGATACGGATGAGTTGCGCGATCGTATTCGATCAATCGATCGAGATCGCGTTAAAACTGCCAGATAAGTCTTAAGGGAACCGCGTTTCGGGTCAAAAGAATTTGTTCGAGTCAGGCTCAGAAAGACATCTTGCAAAAGATCTTCCGCTTCTTGGGGGTTGCCCAAAGTCTTCATTGCAATGCCATAGACAAATGCGCTATGTCGATCGTACAAAATTCCGAGCGCAGATGAGTGCCCCGCTTTCATCACAGAATAGATTTCTGCATCGGTTCGAGTGTCAGGAAAATCTGGGGGCATAGCGACCGGATCACGTTTGACAAGGAGATTCAGGAGTAGAAATAAAGTTAGCACTCGATAGATTTTTTGACATTGGTGAGCGATCCAGCTTTTCCGAATTTTCACTCTCCAAGATGTTAGTTTTCAGAGCAACCTGGTCTATAACTTGAAAGACAAAATGTTTCAGTTGCTACGTATGAATAGTCCCCTTATTGGTCAATATGCGCCTGACTTTGAGCTTCCCGGCGTGGATGGAGCAATTCACCACCTAGCGCGGTACTTAGAACGCCATCGCGCGATCGTGGTGGTGTTTCTGTGTAATCACTGTCCGTATGTCAAACTGTATCTTGATCGCTTAAAGCAACTTCAATCAGAACTGCGATCGCAAAAAGCGATGCTGATTGGCATTAACCCGAATGACGAGAAGCAATTTCCTGAAGATGCCTATGAGAAGATGCAAACTTTTGCAGCCGACCATCAGTTCAATTTCTTATATTTGCGCGATATGAATCAGGATGTGGCGCAATCGTTTAAGGCAGAAAAAACGCCGCACGTCTTTCTGTTAGATCAAAAAGGAATTGTGCGATACGCAGGCGCGATCGATGATAACGCTCAAGATTCAACAGCGGTAAAAGTTCCGTATTTGAAAAATGCGATCGCGGCTCTTTTGAACGAAGACGCGATCGCACCTGTTTCGACGAATCCTGTGGGCTGTTCGATTAAGTGGCGAGCTTAATACGGAAGCTTCGAGCCGTCCCAAGAAAAGAATTCACCGCTGTCACTGTCTTGTAATTTGTCAATCACAGTCAGTAATTGTTGAACGGTTCGATCGACTGAGAATAATTTCTCAGGTGGAACACTGCGCTGAAACGGTTTCGAGAGTCGCGTATCGGTTGTCCCTGGATGCAAGGTAACGACGATCGCATTCGGGCAAGTTCGCTTAAACTCGATCGCGGTAGTTCGCATAAACATATTCAACGCTGCTTTCGAGGCGCGATACCCATACCAGCCACCAATTTGATTGTCTGCAATGCTTCCCACTTTGGCGGAAATGGTTGCGAGAATTGCGCGATCGCGATGTTTTAACAAGGGTTGAACATGCTTTGCTAACAATGCAGCTCCAATACTATTAATTTGAAAGTATTTCACAAGCTGATCTGCATTCAAATGACGCAAGCTTTTTTCGGGCTGCATTGTTTCATCATGTAGAACACCGACGCAGTTGATGACACAGTGTAGTGCTGGAGTTTCCGATTTGATTTTCGCGATCGCTTGTTCGATCTGTGCTTCGTCTGTGATGTCGAGTGGCAATCGAACTAGATTTGGATGCTCTAAATTGAATAGCTCACAGTCTGGACTACGGTAGGTTGCATAAACGCGATCAACTCGTTCTAAGAACTGTCGCGCAAACTCTAATCCAATGCCTTGACTTGCTCCTACAATCAGCGCTGCGGTTGTCATTACATTTCTTTACAATTGCAATTGTTCCGAGTATACCATCGGAATCGCAGCGAGATAGATTATGTGATGACAACCTTTATAGGAGATGTAGGAGAAGCTGTTTGCAGCAGATCAAACAACTTACCAACCATCTGATTCTTCGCCGCGCCACACTTCCAAATCGAGTTCATCTAAATAGCTCAGAGCCGCTTCAATCTGGGC
>JADEXW010000546.1 GCA_015206935.1 Pseudanabaenaceae cyanobacterium LEGE 13415
GGTATATGGACGGCAAGATTAATATTGATGATTTAGTCTCGAAGGTTTTACCGATCGACCAAATCAACGAAGCATTCGATCTGATGCACCGGGGAGAAGTGATTCGATCGGTGGTGACGTTCTGATGGAATTAATTAGCAAAACAAAGTGTTTCGGTGGCTCGATCGAGGTTTATTCTCATCGATCGACTTCCTGCAATGCGCCGATGAAGTTCTCGATTTATCTTCCACCTCAAGCTAGCGATCGATCTTTACCTGTGTTGTATTTTCTTGCAGGTCTAACTTGCACCGAAGAGAATTTCATGGTGAAAGCTGGAGCGCAACAGTTCGCAGCAAAACATGGATTGATTCTAGTGGCTCCTGATACCAGTCCGAGAAATACTGGAATTCCAGGTGAGAACGACGATTGGGACTTTGGAACAGGTGCAGGATTCTATGTGGATGCAACTCAAGAACCTTGGAGCAAACACTATCGAATGTACAGCTACATCGTGGATGAGTTGCCAAGTTTGATTGCTGAGAATTTCCCCGTAAACGGCAGACAAAGTATCTTTGGGCATTCAATGGGCGGACATGGTGCATTGATTTGTGCTTTGAAGAACAAAGAACGGTATCGATCTGTTTCTGCATTTGCGCCGATTTGTGCGCCGATGCAGTGTGCGTGGGGAGAAAAAGCGTTCTCGAACTATTTAGGACAAGATCGATCGAGTTGGCGATCGTATGATGCAACTGAGCTAGTTCAAGAAGGGCAATTTCCTCGATCGATTCTCATTGATCAAGGAACAAGCGATCAGTTTTTAGCGGATCAACTCTTGCCCCAAGTGTTTCAGAAAGCTTGTGAATTAGTTGGACAGGATTTAACGCTGAGATTTCAGGAAGGCTACGACCATAGTTATTACTTCATTGCCTCGTTTATCGAGGATCACATCCAGTTTCATGCTGAAGCATTAGGTTAAATCGACCCTCAAATCACATCCCACGAAAAAACCGGAAGAATCTTACAATCCTTCCGGTTTCAATTCAGTTTGAGAATCAAAAATTAGTACGTTTCAACATGCCAACGTCCTGCTTTCTTCATCGCACTGCGGAATTCCTTCCACTCAACCCCTTCTTTAGCTGCTTCCGCGCCCAAAGCTGCATCAATGCCATCTTCCATTCCCTTCAGACCGCAAATATAGGTATGAGTCTTCTCATCCTTCATCATCTTGTACAATTCCGCCGCATTTTCAGCCACACGGTCTTGGATGTACATTCTGCCGCCGTCTTTGTTCTTCTGCTCACGGCTGATCGCATAGGTGAGACGGAAGTTTTCCGGATATTTGCCCTGAATCTCTTCAAGTTCTTCCTTGTAAAGAATGTTAGCAGAAGTCGGAATTCCAAAAATCAACCAAGAGAAGCCATTGAACTGATAGCCAGGATTCGCTGCTCTCTCGTTGTCCTTGAACTGTCTCCAGAGGTAAGCACGCATCGGTGCAATTCCGGTTCCGGTTGCCATCATGATCACGTTCCGATCAGTCTCTTCGGGTAAGAGCATTTCTTTTCCGGTCGGACCTGTGATCTTGACTTCTGCGCCCGGTTCCAAATGGCACAAGTGAGTTGAGCAAACACCGTACACGGTTTCGCCCGTTTCAGGATGTTTGTACTCTAGCTGACGGACACAGAGCGAGACTGTTTTATCATCCACATCATCGCCGTGACGAGTCGATGCGATCGAATAAAGCCGCAATTTCTCTGGCTTGCCATTCTTGTCAGTTCCCGGCGGAATAATGCCGATACTTTGACCTTCGATGTAAGTCAGATCGCTGCCAGAAATATCAAATTTGATATGTCGAACAGTTCCAATTCCCCCTTCGCCAACCAATTCATCGTTAGAAATGCACTTTCCAACTAAAGGATTGTTCGGTTTGTAAATGTTGACTGGAACATCTGCGTGTTTTTTAACCTTCGCTTGAGTCATGGGCTTAGATTCTGGTGGGTTCGCAGTAGCATTCTCCTGCTTCTGAGCAGGCGCTTTCTGTTCAACAGTAACGTTTCCAGACCCATTGCCGTTTGCCTCTAAAGGCTGAATGCTCACGATCTTGCCGCCCAAACGAGTAATTCGCTGCATGAATTCGTTCATGCGGTTGTAGGGGACATTGATAAAAGTGCTGCCACTTTGCCGAATTTGGTAATTCTGTTGATCGGTGGACTCGTTTTGGCGCAATCCGACCACTTCATACCGAAAGACCCGGCTCCCAGAAGGGGTGTTCGCAGCACCCGACGCGCTGGAATAATACATCGCTCTCTTGTTTCTCCGACCTAAATGAACTTAAAACTGTGCTGCAAGTTGCCCGTTTAGATAAATATGCAACGTTTCGGGGATCGATCGCAAATTTACTAAATCGATTTTCTTGATCTGAGAAGCCCTAAATAACCTCCGTTCCTACTTTACAGAGGGTTTGCGGGGATCGATCGAGTTAATTGTAAAGCTGAGATTAATCTTTGTCGATCGTGATCCAACTCCTTGCCAGTACAAACGTATATTCCTTAATAATTTTTTTAGCTCTTGTCCGTGGGATCGTCATTTGATAGAATCCCCTTAGCTGATAGTACTAAATACTTACGCTTAAGCCTTGACTCACGCTGGCAGGCTATTTTTTGCAGCAACTTATTGTGCGGCAAATTCTTGTGGCTGGGAAAGGAGCGATCGACAATTTATTTTGTTCGATCGATAAATGAAAGCGCATTGCGATTACAGCCTAGAACCGGGCTGACCCAGAAAACCGTCGTTGACTTTTTGTTTTTAGAGGAAACTTATGACCAGTAAGCCAGACCGCGTGGTTCTGATTGGCGTTGCCGGAGACTCCGGATGCGGAAAATCCACGTTTCTGCGCCGAATCACAGATCTGTTTGGGGAAGATTTCGTCACCGTGATCTGCCTGGATGATTACCACAGTCTGGATCGGAAACAGCGCAAAGAAACGGGCATCACCGCACTCAATCCGAAGGCGAATAATTTCGACCTGATGTATGAGCAGATCAAAGCGCTCAAGAGTGGAGAAACGATCGATAAGCCGATTTATAACCATGAGACCGGAATGATCGACCCGCCAGAAAAGGTGGAGCCGAATCACATTGTGGTGATCGAAGGCTTACATCCGCTCTATGACAAGCGTGTGCGCGATTTGATCGATTTCAGCGTCTATCTCGACATCAGCGATGAAGTCAAGATCGCCTGGAAGATTCAACGTGACATGGCTGAACGCGGTCACAGCTACGAGGATGTTTTGGCGCAAATCAATTCGCGCAAGCCGGACTTTGATGCGTACATCGATCCGCAAAAAGAGTTCGCTGATGTCGTGATCCAAGTGTTGCCAACTCAGTTAATCAAAGACGATAAAGAACGGAAAGTGTTGCGCGTTCAAATGATTCAGCGCGATGGCATCGATGGCTACGATCCGGTTTATCTGTTTGATGAAGGATCAACGATCGATTGGACTCCTTGCGGTCGTAAGTTGACCTGTTCGTATCCCGGCATCAAGATGCACTACGGACCGGATGTGTACTACAAACACGGTGTTTCGGTTCTTGAAGTGGATGGTCAATTCGACAAGCTCGAAGAAGTGATCTACATTGAGCAGCATTTGAGCAAGACTTCAGCGAAATATAACGGTGAAGTGACCGAATTGTTGCTGCAACACCGTGAGTATCCTGGTTCTAATAATGGAACGGGCTTGTTCCAGGTGTTGACGGGTCTGAAGATGCGGGCGACTTATGAGCGTTTGACGAGCGCATCGGGCGTATCGAAGATTCCTGCAAAGGTCTAGATCTGGATTGTAAAAGGTTGGGAGGAGGTGCTATTGTGCCTCCTTTTTCATCTTTTCAACCCATTGGGGAAGCTAACCGATCGAATTAGTTCTGCTTGAGATCAACCGATATCACCGACCCCGGTATCACTTATAATG
>JADEXW010000547.1 GCA_015206935.1 Pseudanabaenaceae cyanobacterium LEGE 13415
ATCGTACTTCGCCGTTTACTCTCACGGTTGGATTGTTGCCGCGAATGGTAAGCGTTTCAGTAGTTCCAGATGTAGCGGGAGTATGTTCGATCGCGTAACCATCGGGTGAAGGATTCGGATCGCGATTCGTAATTTCGAGTGTTGCAGGTTGACGAACTGAAGTTGGTGAAGGTGTTGGATTCTCGGCTGGTGGAGGGGTCGGAGTGGGGTCGGGGCGATTTGGTCGATCGGGAAGCTCAGGAGGGGTGACTTGTCCTCCTGCGAGTTGACCGGGGGTTAAAGTTGGCTCAAACCATTCTTTCAGCAAACTCTCCTTGAAGAAATCGAGTGCCCATTTTTCTTTTTCAGCTCGATCGTCTGCACTAGAATAGTTCGTGACTTCGATTTTGATTGCACCATTTTGCACCAAGCTTTCAAAGGCAGCTTCAATTCCAACTTTGACGAAGTAGTATTGACCGCTTAGTGCAGCACTGAAATGATTGTAAACGCGCTTGAGGTCTGCGGTAATTTTGACTTCGAGAGCAGGGCGCATTCCGGTGTACTTGAGATTATACAGAACACCAACGGGCGTAGTTCCTTGCTCAAATGCTTGCTCTAAGATTGTTGCTCCTTCTTGGCTTAGAGTTAAGCTGAATGTTGCAGAGTTAGTTGCATCGAGAGAAGGGATTGTTGCACCTAAAATCTTTTCAACGGCTTTGAATGTTCCTTCTGGCGCGGTTGTGCCTCCAGAACCTTGTAAGTTGAGAGCAACACAAGCAACGGTTCCTTCATCGAATGTTACCGCAGAAAGCTTTGGTCGATCAGGTGCAAATGCTCTTAATTTTCCTAAGATTCTCTGCTCAACTGCGGGGTCTAGCTGCAAATCTACATCGAACATTAAATATCCACCGCCTTTCGCCCCTCCTGCGACCGCTGCGGGTTTATATTTGATGAAAGTAAAGCTTGCGCGTTTATCCACGCCTCTACGGGCAAATTTGACAGGACGAGGCAAATACCAGAATTGATTCGGATCAGCGTGATCCGCAAAGATCGTTGTATTCTCGATCGTTAAAGTTTTAGTTCCAAGTAACAGCATAGTTCTAGGCGACGGGTAGGAGGAGTGAATTTGTGTTTGTTGTCGTCCAATCGAGCGATCGAGACAAGCCGTTCAGATAGCGATAGGTGATGCGGTAGCGATAGGCTGTCTTTTGCTGGTCGGCGTAGTCAAACTCGAAAGTCGATCGATCGTTGTTCGATGCAAAAGTGAACACATCAGAGAAGCTCAAACCATTGTCTTCATCTTCATAGTTGAGTTCGACTTGCATTTCTGCCACCCGTTTCAAAGCAAAATCCGTCTTAGGCTTAACAGTGATGATGCGATGACCTTGCATATCAGTGCGGAGAATAATTCGTCGATCGTTGGTCATAGAGGGCGGAATTTCGAGCGTTCTTCCACCTTTGAACAACAAAGTCACTTGATAAGCAACAGTCCGATAGTCTGGATTGATCAGATCAACTTTGAGGACTTTGGAGCTACTATCTTCTTTGTTAAACTCAAAGGATTGTTCTACGAAGACATCATTTTTGGCATCATCGTAAGTGAGATCAACAAAAGCGCGTTCCACGAGATTCCAATCGAGACTTGAAACAACAGTCAGAGATCGCTTATTCGGTCTTGGATCGCGCAAGGTTAGTCGCTCATCAGTTGCATCCAAGAACGGAGTTTCGATGTCGCGATTGTTGGCTGCTCGATAGATTAGCTTGTACTGGAATTGAGTCAGCTTTGGATCGCGAACAAACATCTTCCAAGTTTGCTCACTGTGGGATTGATCAAGCAAGAAATTATCATTCATCCGAATCCCGTTCTTTTCGTCGGTGTATTTCAGATGAACTTCAATTTGTGGATAGCGATCCCAAGGAAAACTGAGAGCAACGATCGGTACATGAACAATGGAATACAGTTCACGCGGATTGATTTCTAAACTATCGCCATCGAAAATGGTTGGAGTTGATTCAACTGCGATCGGTCTTTCGTTGCTATCAATGCCTTTGAAAGTTACTTTGTACTGAGTTGTAATATCCCGCTGCATTACAGAATTATCAACAATGCTTGCCCAATCCAGTTGAGTTCGAGCATTTGAAGATTCTAATAGAACATTCGTTGGCGAACTTCCATAGTTCAATCGAACATTGATCGAGCTAATCGAATCTTCTTCAAAGTTGCCGCGAGAAATTACAGCTAAACGACGACGCTCGAACCAAGGATCATCTAAATCCACTGATAGAATAAAGTCTTTCAGGTCTAATCCTTGTTGTGCGATCGTACGAGTTAATCCAGTCAAATGTCCTTGCGGATAGATACTGCGTTTAACCGTGGTGCGTTCGCTGATATTGACATCGAGAGATTTACGATCGATTCTCGTATAGTCCAATCGCTTGTACGAGAAAGTTCCCATTGCAGACCATCCGCCCGTGGTCGCAATCTGAGAAGCCCGATTCGCAACATACAAAACTTTATCCCAACCATCTTTTTCTTCTTTTACTGGATCAATGCTGGGTTTGAAAAACGCATCAGTGATCATATCGCGAACTTCATTGATAGCCTGATCCCGTCGTCCGAGAACTGCACTTTCATCTTCGCCTTCTGGAACAAAAGTATCGGCTTCAATCAAGATCGCGCGACTTTCGATCAGTTCATCGACTGCTTTATCAATGTCGATCGACACAAACACCGCATCAATTCCAAAGTGTTCATCTAAATGCTTTTGAACCCGATCCCAATCGACGTTAAGTTTGACCGAATAAGCAGGACGAAGCGCCAGATAATCGAGCGAATAAACAATCCCGATCGGAGACATTTCACCTTGTAGCGCTTTCTCCATCACAGTGACACCGTATTGATCCAGTGCAACAGAAAATGCAGCTTGATTACTGCCATACAGCGAAGGTTTTGCAGCTTGATCAATTTTCAGAACAAATTGAGGAGACGAACTATTCGGATTGGATGAATCGCCTGTTTGCTTGCCGAGCAACAAGAGCCGCACAGTTCCATCCACCAAGGGAACTGGAGCAAGGCGCGGAGTTTGAGCTAGATTTGCAACTTGTTTGAGCTTTTGACGAATCTTTTCTAAGGTTTCCTCTTCAACGCCAATGTTGACATCAAAGTTCAGGAAGCCACCATTTCCAGCTTTGCCGCGATATTTGATCAGTTGAATTTGCGGGATTTTTTGACCTGTTGTTTTATCCTCGATCGTGGTCAACTTCGGCATCAATGGCAGATAGTAATATTGCAATGGATCAGCATGATCGCTGAAGAGAGAAACGCCTTCAATGATGTGAAATGGCGGATTGAGATATAGCATTGCTGTTTCCTTAACTTGTAGAGCGATGAGATCCGATTTTGTAGAGAGATTGGATCTCGGTTGAACATCTAGCAGTCTTGAATTAGTCGTGAAATGCGGGGTTGATCGTGCCCCCTAAATCCCCCGAATTCGGGGGACTTTGAAAGCTGAAGTTTTCTTAGAATTGGAGAGATTTTTTGTTCTTCAAAGTCCCCCAGAATGGGGGATTTAGGAGGCTTTGGAAAAGTTCACAACCTAGACAGGAGATTGCTATAGAACTACACACCAACAGGCATCCGAAGTGCCAATGTGAGTGAATCAGACAATTGAGGCGTTGCATTCATCTTGCGTTCTGAACCATCCGCCATGTAGAAAACAGCATTCCAGCTATACTTGTTCAGATGCTTATCCTTCAGCGGGACAGACCAAGTTTGAGGCGTTTTCGCAGTTGCATCAAAGGTTAAATCCGTTCGTGCAATGATGTCATTCTTGATATCTTCGTACAACAGCGAAACAACTACCAGAGCAACCTTGTTAAAGTCAATTCCAACTGGAACTACTTTTACATTTAACTGATCCTCAATCTTGAGACCGACCATGATCGTGAGGTCTTCCGTCTCA
>JADEXW010000548.1 GCA_015206935.1 Pseudanabaenaceae cyanobacterium LEGE 13415
GTACCAATTAGAAAAGGCGCGATCGACAATAAATCAATAATTGAATATAAGCTGAAGACAAATTGTAGTTTTCGATCCGCACACCAAACTCTTAACGCATATTCGATTACAAAGATTGTAAGAATAACGTTCTCGATCGCGTTTAAATTATTTTTGATATCGATCGAAATTTTGTAAGTTTCTGCGATAAAGATTCCAGAAGAAACGAGAACCAATCCAGTGATAAAAAGATTGATTCCTTTTCCAAGCGGTGTATCAATATCTTCGAGATAGAACGCAATCTTTTCGCGCAATGGCAACATATAAAGAGAAGAGACTGGAACGGAGACATTCTGCCTTAAAATTCAGCATTTTGTACGATCGTGGTTCTGAATTCTCTTGCCACCGCCATACACAAATTATTTTCGCTTCGATGAATCGGCTAATGCCCCCTAAATCCCCCAAATTTGGGGGACTTTGATTCTTGTTCCCCCAAATTTGGGGGTTAGGGGGCACGAACCGCCTACAACGAAGCGCAGATGACTTAAAATCTCTCCCAACAAAATCGCTCCTCAATCCAGTCATTGACTTTGATACAACCGACCATTCCGAATCTGCACGACCGGATGATTTGCCAACCGAATCAAATTCTCATCATGCGTCGTCACCAGCACCGTAATTCCAATTTGATTCAGCTTCTTCAAAATCTTAATCACCTGCCAAGAATTATCAGGATCAAGATTCCCAGTCGGCTCATCTGCCAAAAGAATCGGCGGCGTTGCCACGATCGCTCTTGCAATACTGACCCGCTGTTGTTCTCCCCCTGAAAGCGCCTCTGGAAAACAATCCGCCTTATGCACCAATCCCACCATTTTCAATGCAGGCTGTAATCGCCGTTGAATTTCCGCACGCGAATACCCCTGCGCCCACAACACAAACGAAACATTTTCCGCTACGGTTCGACGTGGAATCAATTTGTAATCCTGGAACACGACCCCAATCCGACGACGCAGAAACGCGAGTTGATTGCCTTTCAATCGTGCGGGATTTTGTCGATCGACTAAAATTTCCCCTTCTGATGGCAGTTCCGCCCCATACAACAATTTAAGAAGGGTTGATTTCCCAGAGCCAGAAGGTCCTGTAATAAACAAAAAATCGCCGCCCTTAACATCGAGCGAAACGCCAGTCAGCGCAGAACTGCCATTCGGATAAGTCTTACTTACCTGACGGAGTTGGATCAGCGCCTTGGCAGATTGAGATTGAGCATCATCACGGGTAGGGACAAAAGACGAACGATTTAGAACCTGAGCCATATCGATCGACACGGGGAAATCAACCCTCTTCTTTTACACCGGAAACCGATTCGATTCCTCCGAGAAATCGCGGGAGATCGATTTTACTCAATTCAGACATAAAAAATGCGCTGAGAATCTTACCCAGCGCACTCTAAATTAGATTGAACTTTGCCTTAACGCTTAAAGTCTTTCAGCCATTCGCGCAATTGTTCACTGGCGACATCACGACCCCCCAGACCAAACGCGATCGCAATTGCAACCGCGATCGCACCCAGCAACAGACCAAATGCCAAATTCACAATGTTCGGAGCAATACCGATTTGTTGAAGCGCCAATGCTGCCGCAAATCCCAGAATTGCCACTCGTGCCGTTTGTCCCAACAATCGCGACTGCCGACTTCCCGAACTCGTGATCAAGCTGAATGCTAAGTTTGCCAGATATAAACCGATCGCAAACACGATCAAGCCCGACAAAATCCGCCCAGAAATCACGAGCAATCCAGCAATGAGAGCTGTCAATGCTTGAATGCCCAAGACATCCACTGCCGCAACGGTTGCGAACAGCATAATGCCCACGAGAACGATCACCCCCACAAGTTCAGAAGGCGATCGCACTCCTGACTTTCCTTCCGGTTGCAGCATCGTTTCGCCTGTTTGGAACTCAGTGCTGTACTGCTCCGGTGGAACCGTTGGGGTAGGAGGAGAAGATTGTAATCCCAACCAGTAAAAGAGATTATCAAATCCAACACTCGCGAGAATGCTAGAAACCAAATCCGCGATAAACTTACCGACTGCATACGCGATCGCTAAAATTGCCACTGCGGTAAAGATCAACGGCAACGAGTTCAACACCTGATTCAACATCGCGGTTGCAGGAACCGAAATCGCTGGAATCCGAAGCGCATCCAAAGCAGCAATCGCTGCCGGAATCAAGATCAGCACATAAACGATCGTACCCAAGATCCACGAGAGCGATTGTCCCCCTCTCATGCGACTCAAGCCAATTCGCGATCCCACTTGATCCGTTCCGACCGCTGCCAACAGATTCGTCACAATGCCGCGAACCGTCCGCGCTACAAACCAACCAATCGCCGCGATCGCGATCGCTTTAATAATGTTGGGAAGCGCACTTAGAATATCATTCAGCAAGTTTTGAACAGGCTGGAGTGGACCTTGCAAGTTCAAAACGCCCAAAATTAGCGGTAAGAAAAATAGGAAAACAAACCAGTAGACAGCGCTTCCTAACGTATCGCTGAGACGAAACGGAGGCGCACCTAACGGGTCGTTACTTGGATCAGAAACCTTCTCGTCTAGCCCAAACGATTGGGAAGTCCGAACCACGATCGTTTTTGCAAGCGTCGCAACAATCCAAGCCAAGCCCGTCAGAAGTGCTGCTGCACCTAACTGAGGCAGGAAGGCGAAAATCTGGTTCAAAAAGTTGTTGAGCGGTTGTGAAACCGTGTTCAGTCCCAGGACGTTCAACGCAGCGACCACAGACAGGATCAAAATGACCCAGAACACGATCGATCCGATCAATCCTTCGACGTTGAAATTTGCTTGTCCGCCTCCACCGGAGAGCCAACCCGCGATTCGATTATCGATCGTGGTTTTTCTCAGCAGTCCGCGCACGATACTCGCTACGAATGCGGCAACCAGCGCTCCAATTAATAGAATTAGAAGCGCACCGCCTAACTGAATTAATAAATTTGCGACGTTGACTCCCTGAATATAGCCGAAGGGTGCTTCTCCAGGGGGAAGCTGCGCTAACTCCAGATTCATCTTGAGTAGCTGCATTCCTCCTAACGGTTCAATATGTTGCCAGAACTCGTTCATGGTGTTTTGATAAATCCCTTTCGCTGTCAAAAAAAGCGCCGATTCGATCGCTTTTGTAGATGGATGACAACTGCTACTCTGAGCGATATTGCTTGCCCTTAGTAAAGTCCACCGTAGAACTACGAAACTTCATTAATCGGCGAGGCAAATCTCACTAAAATTACGGTTGCACCATAAGAGTACTCGTATCTCTCACTGGAGAAAAGATCTTAGTTACACTTTTTTGAATTTTCTATGAAGTGACTAGAGACCCGAATCGAGAATACGATTGCGTTGAACTCGTGCTGAGTTTGGCTTATTTGCTGACCCGCACAAGTTTGAGCCGAGTATCCCACTTCCTAAATCGATTTATCTTCATTCCAGAGAGAGATGTCTGAGGGTTTTGACTGCGATTGCGCGATATAAAGAAAAATAAGTGATGTGTCCTAGTGAGGCGAAATTGATGGAGGTTTTTGAGCAATCGATTCTAATTCAAGCGAGTGCGACGAATGTTGAGCGTTGCTTCACAGACTTGGATCTGATGCACCGCTGGCTGAATCCCGCGCTCAGATGTGAGCCGATCGAGCAATGGTCTACGGAAGTTGGGAGCAAAAGCCGCTTCGTGATTCAAGCTCCAGTTCTGAAACCGACGCTGAACAATGTAGTTGCAGAACGACAACCAGGTTTAATTGTTTGGCAGTTTGAGGGATTTTTCAAGGGACGCGATCGCTGGGAGTGCGAACCTGAAGAGAAAGGCACGCGACTTTTAAACCGATTTGAATTTGAGATTCCAAATGCGATCGTGCGTTTCGGCTTCAATCAATTCGCAGCCAAATGGACACAGGAAGAT
>JADEXW010000549.1 GCA_015206935.1 Pseudanabaenaceae cyanobacterium LEGE 13415
GCTTTAACCACATTTGCCGTAAAAACTGACAGCGGAGAAACGATCGCGCTTCGGTGGCTGGTTCGAGATATTACGACTCGAAAACAAATTGAAGCACAACTGAGATACATTCAGCGGCAGAATCTACAACTGATTGAAGCTGCTCGATTAAAAGAACAATTTATCGCAACAATGTCACATGAGTTGCGAACTCCTTTAACTGCAATTTTAGGATTTTCAGATTTATTATTACGTCAATTTCATCGTCAATTTTCACCAAATCAAACAAAATTAATTGAGCGAATTTTTGAGAACGGGCGGCATTTACTGAGTTTAATTGAAGATATTTTAGACTTTTCAAATCTACGAGCAAAGCGAATTGAGCTTCAGTTGGAATCGTTCGACTTGAATGAGTTAGTAATGCTGACTGTCGAAGAAATGCGATCGCTTGTGGAACAAAAGAAACTCGGTTTTCATACTCATTTTTCAATAAAAAATCCAATGATTGTGAACGATCGTTCACGAGTGAAGCAAATTCTATTCAATCTCATTTCAAACGCCATTAAATTTACGGATGCAGGTTCGGTCTGTGTTCAAGTTCGATCGGGACGATTTGGCAGAATTGCGATCGTCGTTCAGGATACTGGGATTGGGATCGATGATGCGGATTTAGATTCGATTTTTCAGGAATTTCGCCAAGTGAATCAAACAACGACTCGGAAACATGGCGGAACTGGGTTAGGGCTTGCGATTACGAAGGCGCTTACTCAATTGATGGATGGGGAAATCATGGTTCAGAGCAAGCTGGGGATGGGATCTACCTTTATTGTTGAATTGCCGATGCAAGTTGCTGCACTCTAGAAGTTTTGCTTCGGTTGAATCGGCTAAAGCTTCTGAAAAAGCCATCACACGATCGATTCAACAAACTCACCTCTCTAGACAGAGCGCGATCGCACTCGACCCTCTGCCACTATGCAGATTCAGGCATTTGTTCAAATGTTCTAAATTAACGCTGATTAGAGGCGCTTAGGAGCGAAACATGCCGGATTTAGATGACCAAGCCATCAGCAAGGTTGCAGAACTCGGAATCAAAAGCCAACTCGATGCCGTTGAAATTTTAAACGTTGCAATTGATATTGATCCGCTTAAAGTAATCACCGGAGCATTGAATTCTGTGTCGATCGCAGGTGCAGGAATGGTGATGAAACAAGACCTGCGGATTGAACAAATGGAGTTCAACACCGGATCGGTTGCGGTGAACCCGATTAGTCTTGCATTTGGCAGAATTGAACTGACGCAGCCCACTGAAGCGGAAGCGATCGTAACTTTAACTGAAGCAGATATTAATCGTGCATTTCGGTCTGATTTTGTTCAGGGCAAAATGCAAAATTTAGATGTGCAAGTCAACGGCGAAACTGCAACTGTTGATGTGCATAAAATTAACTTTGGATTGCCCGGAGCAGGCAAGATTCTTTTCAGCACAGAAGTAATTCTACAAAATTCACAAGAAAGAAAAACTGTAGCCTTTACAGCCGTTCCAAAAATCAGTCCAGACAAGCAACAAATTCTGCTTGAAGATGTTGAATATTTAGACAATCAAGAGCTTTCGCCAGAGTTCACTGAAGCAATGCTAAATGAAGCCAAAAAATTGCTAAATCTGAAGAATTTTGAACTCGGCGACATGACATTTCAGATCAAACGATTGGCGGCACTGAAAGGAAAACTAATTCTTGAGTCAGAAGCGATCGTCAATCAGTTTCCGTCATCCTAAAGGTCTACTACTCTATCAGGAGAACACTTATGTCGAGATCCACGCCGAGCATTCCATTGTTGGTTGAATCGGATGAAGCTGAACTACGTGATAGTGGCGTTCCTAGCACCGTTCATGTTCTAAAGCACCCGTTGCATCCGTTGATTGTGACATTCCCGATCGCAATGTTGACCAGCACCCTCTTAACAGATGGGGCTTACTGGTATACCCAAGATGCGTTTTGGGCGCGGGCTTCCTTCTGGCTATTGATTGGAGGTCTGATTAGTGGATTAGTTGCAGCCGCAACCGGAATGAGCGATTTCCTCCGAATTGGGCGCGTTCGCGAACATAGTGCGGGCTGGGCGCATATGGTTGGAAATATCGCAGCATTGATTCTGTCTGGCGTGAATTTGTGGTTACGCTGGGGCAATCAAACAGGCGCAATTATTCCAACTGGAATTTTGATTTCTTTATTTGTCGCGGCAACTTTAGGCATTACCGGATGGTATGGTGCTGAATTGATTTATCGGCATAAAGTCGCAGTGATTGGTGTGGGTCCAAAAGGAAGACCATAAGAGTTAAAATCAACAGCTTCATGCTTTTGGACGATAGATTAACTCATACATTTGAAGGAGGCATTACACGCCTCTTTTTTTTACGTTTATATCAGTAAAGAGTTCAATTTTTTAATTATGAATAAAGATTCAATGCCTGCTGAAAACGGTGCTGAAATTAATCAACCGATGACCCCTCAAGAAGTTGATCCTCAGCAAAAATTGGAACAGTTAAAAGAGCTTGAAAAAGGTGGTTTGACGGCAAACCCCGGCGATCGCATTGATGAATCCAAATCGCTCGAAGAAAAGGCGAAACAAGTTGCGGTCGATGCTCCCGATATCACGGGCGACCATATTACCGTTCCGACCTATTTTGTATTTGACACTCCCGAAGGCGAAAAGAAAGCGCTGCACCATGTCAAAGACGCAGAAGAAATCTCCGACATGATTCGCATGGCTCGGATGGACGAGGACGGCAACCGAATTTGGCGGTAGGTAATTCCGATTTGAGCGATCGACAAAATTTCCTCGATCGCTCAAGCCGCCAATGTCCCACGATACAGGAGAAGAACGATGGTACAAGCCTCAGAGCATCAAAAGTCTCAACCCCCTCAGCAGCAAGATCAGCAGCCCGGTCAAGAGTCTCAAATGAATCCGCTGCCTCGGCATTCCGATTACAAGTACAAAGGCAGTGATAAATTGCTCGATAAAGTTGCTTTGATCACGGGTGGAGACAGCGGAATTGGTCGCGCAGTAGCAATCTTTTTTGCAAAAGAAGGTGCAGATATCGCGATCGTTTATCTGAACGAGCATGAAGATGCCCAAGAAACCATTCGATTAGTTGAAAAAGAAGGTCGTCGCTGTATTGCGATCGCAGGTGATATTGGTAGCGAATCGTTTTGCAAAGAAGCAGTGCAAGAAACGGTCGGAGAATATGGACGCTTAGATATTCTCATCAACAATGCAGCAGAGCAACATCCGCAGGAAAGCATTGAAAACATCAGTGCTGAACAATTAGAGCGCACCTTCCGCACTAACATCTTCGGGATGTTCTTCATAACTAAGGCAGCCTTGCCGAATCTGAAGGAAGGTAGCACCATCATCAATACAACTTCTGTAACTGCTTACCAAGGTAGTCCACAATTACTCGACTACTCTTCGACCAAGGGCGCGATCGTGGCATTTACTCGATCGTTGTCTCAGTCCTTGGTGGAAAAAGGAATTCGCGTGAATGGTGTTGCTCCGGGACCGATTTGGACTCCGTTGATTCCGTCTACCTTCCCACCTGAAAAGGTTGAAAGCTTTGGTCAGCAAGTCCCGATGCAACGAGCAGGACAGCCGGAAGAAGTTGCACCGAGCTATGTATTCTTAGCTTCGGATGATTCGAGCTATATGACGGGTCAAATCCTGCACCCGAACGGCGGTAATGTCGTCAACGGTTAGGGATAGACAGATGGTTTAGAGAAAAGTAATTAGTGATCGAGTGCTAAACCACGGATTGCTGATTACTTTTTTCATACCTGCGTCTTTCAGCATTTCGTGTTGAAAGAGATATTTCTAAAGTATTGTCTGCTTAAAATTGAAACTACAGCTACAACACGCCTTCAATCCATTCAATAGATTAGTCATTATCTGACTCTTTTGTTCAA
>JADEXW010000097.1 GCA_015206935.1 Pseudanabaenaceae cyanobacterium LEGE 13415
ATCGTAGCAAGGCTCATCATGACGACATTGCTGATTCACTCAAAACACACTCCGATGCAATCTCTGAGCTTGGAGAACAATAAAAAGCCCGGACTGGTCAAGTGCTGAACCAGAAACACCGGGCTTTGAGATGAATCAATAGTGTTGGAAATGACAAAGCAATGGTGAGCTACGCTTCGACTTTGACTCCTTTCCAGAAAGCAATGTAACCTGCAATGTTCTTCGCCGCATCTTTGGGCGTGGGATAGTACCAGGCAGCATCTTTGTTCGTTTGTCCATTCACCACAATGTTGTAGTAGCTGGCAACGCCTTTCCAACCGCAGGTGGTGTGTGTGCTGCTGTCTTGAAAATATTCAGCCTTGATCGAGTCGGGTGGAAAGTATTGGTTCCCCTCGACAACTTCAGTGCGATCGCTTTCTGCTAAGACGGTTCCGTTCCAAATCGCTCTTGCCATAGTTTGATGTCCAAACGCTTCGGTTTAAAGCGTATCATTCTCCCTGCGGCGTGTAACAGGTGCGATCGCTCCAGCGATAGACTTCAGCATTTTCACACTCCCAGCCTAGTTCTGAAGGTTCTTGTCCATTCGCGCTGACGAAATGCAGGATTGAGACGGTAACAACCATGAGTGCAACGACTCCAGACATCGCTGACGACATTTCTAAACTTTTGTAAACAACAATACTAGACAGCCTTACATACGGCTCAAATGAGTCGCAAGAGCAACGATTTTATCTGGACGGAAACTACGTAGAAACTGAGTTTTCCCTCACTAAGGCTTTAGGAATTCTCGCTATTCATCCCAGAAAACCTCGATCGCGATCTTGAGAAAACCTGCACAAGCGGGGCGGGTATCAGACACAATGATTTCTGTCTGCTCTCGGTAGTTCAACCCTTGACTTAGGGAATACCGTAAAATCACACCCTCATACAGGAGTCTCAGTCATGAGCCGTGCTTACCCCTCCGTGCCATTTGAACAAGCCCCCTATCGCCAAGTTCAGTCTTTACCCGAACTTTGGTCAATGATTGCTACACAGTATGCAACCGTTCTGGCAGTTCACGACCCGCATAGTACGCCTGAAATCAAGCTGACTTATGCACAACTTTATGAGCAAATGCAGTGGTTTGCGGCAGGGATTCAGGCATTAGAGCTTCGCACCGAGGCAGGCGATACAGTGCCCCCTCGGATTGCCTTATTTTCGGATAACTGTCCTCGGTGGTTGATCGCAGATCAGGGAATTATGCGATCGGGTGCGGTGGATGTGGTTCGAGGCGCACAAGCTGACCCGTTAGAGTTGCGGTACATTTTGGAACATAGTGGCTCGGTAGGTGTGGTTCTGCAAGATGCGGAATTGTTGAAGAAGCTTCGACCGATTTTGGCAGAAGTGCCGCTGCAATTTGTAATTTTGCTGACCGATGAGACGGCAACTTCAGATACTTACAAAGTGATGAACTTTTCTGAAGTGATCGCGCTTGGAAAGTCTCACACGCTTCAACCCGTTCAGCAAAATCGGCAAACTTTAGCAACCTTAATGTACACATCAGGAACATCGGGAATGCCGAAAGGGGTGATGCTCAGTCACGGAAACTTCTTGTATGAAGTGAATGGTGCATACGATGTGGCAAAACTGGAAGCGGGAGAGCGCGTCTTAAGTATTCTTCCGATTTGGCATAGTTATGAACGGACGTTTGAATACTTTATTTTCTCGAACGGCTGTACTCAGATTTATACGAATATTCGCTTTGTGAAAAAAGACATCAAAGACCATCGACCGCACTACATGGTCGGTGTTCCGAGATTGTGGGAATCGATTTACGAAGGCATTCAGAAACAATTCCGCGATCAGCCTGCGAAGAAACAGAAGCTCGTGAAGTTCTTCTTGGGTCAAAGTCAAAAGTACATTTTGGCGAAACGCACCGCTGACAATTTGAACTTAGATAACCTCGATCCCTCTGGTTCTGAAAAGTTGGCTGCAAAATTGAAAGTGGCAGTGCGATATCCGTTTCATAAACTGGGCGATCGATTGGTCTACCAAAAGGTTCGACAAGGAACGGGCGGCTGTTTGAAGTTCGTGGTGAGTGGTGGCGGCTCGATCGCAGAACACTTAGAAGACTTTTTCGAGATTGTGGGCATTACCATTCTGGGTGGGTATGGACTGACTGAAACTTCTCCGATCACTCACGCCCGTCGTCCTTGGCGCAATGTTCGCGGAGCCGATGGAGAACCGTTACCGGGCACTGAAACGCGGATTGTTGATCCAGAAACGCGCAAAGATTTACCTGTGGGGCAGCGGGGCTTAATTTTGCTGCGGGGACGACAGATCATGCAGGGCTACTTTAAGAATCCGGAAGCCACTGCCAAAGCGATCGACCCTCAAGGCTGGTTTGATAGTGGCGATTTGGGCATGGTAACGCGACACGGTGATTTGATTATTACGGGGCGTGCGAAAGATACGATCGTTTTAACGAATGGTGAGAACATTGAACCTCAACCGATCGAAGATGCGTGTCTGAGAAGTCCGTATGTGGATCAAATCATGCTAGTTGGACAGGATCAGAAAGTTCTAGGTGCATTAGTTGTGCCGAACATGGAAGCTTTAGAACAATGGAAAGGCGGCAGTGTAAGCTTACAAGATCCAACCGTTCAAGATCTCTTCCGTCAAGAATTGGCGAAATTAGTCAAAGAGCGTCCGGGTTATCGTCCAGACGATCGAATTGGTAATTTTAGGCTGTTGTCGGAACCGTTCACAATGGAGAATGGTTTGTTAACGCAGACCTTGAAAATTCGGCGTAACGTTGTGATGGAGCGCTACCAAGGTATGATTGACGAGATGTTTTCGCAGTAGGTTGCGCTACTAGGGGGCTAAAGCGTTTATGATGACTCCCTAGCCCCCGTTCCCCTAGTTTTTACTTTGAGTCACAGTATGGAAATCTCTAAGTCTCATCTGTTGTTGCAGCGCAATGTAAATGTGAAAGCGGTCGTTACTCCCCGCTGGAAAGACGAAGCACAGCAAACGTTACAGGCGCAATTAAATCAGGTTGATAATCAGTTACAGCAGCTTGAAATGCAGATGCAGCAGGTATTGACTGAAATTCAGCGGCAGACGCTTCAACCGGGAAGTCCGGAAGCGTTGCAGCAGAATGAAAGTGTCCGAATGCAGTTTAATCAGCGGAAGAGCGAATTGCTGGAACAAAAAAATCAGAGCCTTCAGCAGCTTCAACAGGTTCAGATGTTGGAACTCGATCAAGAAGTGCAACAAGGTCAGATTGGTAGCGTGTTCCGAATTGAGCCGGGTGATAATTTGATTGAGAAGATGAATGTCGAAGTGTTGCTGCGCGATGGCATCGTTGAAGAGATTCGCGGTATTATTTAGATTGTTGTGCCAATAGTATAAATGGTGCTGGGTTTGGAGAATTCTTCAAGTTCAGCACTTTTTAGTGGGCATCTACAAAATGTCACGATCGACAATTGCCAATTCTCGGTATTGTCGGTGTTAGACAATCTTTTGTGCGGTGTATGGCAAAGTATATTCTGGCTCTCGATCTTGGTACGACTGGAAATCGATCGTTTCTCTTTGATCAATCTGGAAACATTGCTGGACAAGCCTATTTAGAATTGCAGCAGTACTATCCACAACCGGGATGGTTGGAGCATAATGCTGAAGAGATTTGGAATGCAACACAATCCGTGATTCGATCGACAATTCAAAATATCGATCCAGGTGAAATTGCCGCGATCGGGCTAACGGTTCAGCGTGAAACTTGCTTACTCTGGGATAAAAACACTGGTAAACCGTTGCATCGTGCGATCGTATGGCAAGATCGACGCACCGCAGATTTTTGTAATGAACTCCAAGATCAGGGATTGACTGAAGAAATCTACGATCGAACAGGTTTAGTGATTGATGCTTATTTTTCCGCCACAAAGCTCAGATGGTTGCTCGATCGCGTTGAAGGGATTGATCTGAACACTGTTTTAGCAGGCACGATCGATACTTGGATTTTGTGGAATCTGACGAATGGAAAGGTTCACGCCACCGACCACAGCAATGCAAGTCGCACCTTATTAATGAACTTAAAAACGCTGGAGTGGGATGAACGCCTGCTTGAGATTTTTGGAATTCCTAGACAGATTTTGCCATCGATTCAACCCAGTTTAGGAACATTTGGCACAACTGATTTACTCGGTGTTGAACTTCCAATCACAGCAATTCTAGGCGATCAACAAGCGGCATTGTTCGGGCAAGGATGCGATCGACCTGGATTGATGAAATGCACCTATGGAACTGGAAGCTTTTTAGTCGCTCATACTGGCTCTGAAATTGTGCGATCGGATCAACAACTGATTTCTACGATCGCTTGGACAAATAGTAATCAAATTGGCTATGCGCTCGAAGGTAGTATGTTCACCAGCGGCGCTTGCATTCAATGGCTGAGAGATGGACTGGGATTGATTAAAACGGCTCAGGAAACTGAAGCGATCGCACAACAGGTTTCAGATAACGGCGGCGTGTATTTTGTCCCTGCGTTGAGCGGATTAGGAACACCCCATTGGGATATGACTGCACGAGGAGCTTTCTTGGGAATCACAGGCGGCGTAAGACGTGAACATATGGTTAGAGCCGTTTTAGCAGCGATCGCATTTCAAGTAAAAGAAGTGGTTGATGAAATTGAGCGATATAGCCCAACTCCACTACAAAAGCTCTCCGTCGATGGGGGTGCTTGTGAGAATAACTTTCTGATGCAGTTTCAAGCTGATATCTTAGGCATTGCGATCGAGCGTCCAACCATTCGCGATACAACAGTTTTAGGCGTTGCATTTGCGGCAGGATTAGCTTGTGGATTTTGGCAGCGCTATGATCAATTAGTTGAACATCGAGTCATCGATCGTATTTTTGAACCACAGTCGGCTTCAGTGCAGTCTGAGTTTAAACAATGGCAAAAAGCAGTCGATCGCGCAAAATGTTGGGAGTAGTATTCTCTGGTTCGTGATGGTTCCTTTTTCTGAGTTGCCTTTGGTTTTAGCAGGCCCAATTTTGCGACGGACTGAACCTGAATCGGTTACGGTTTGGGTTGCACTCCAGCAAGCTTGTACGGTTAAGTTGCGAATTTATCGCACTAGCAACGAAGCGATCGATAGTTTTGTCATAGAAGGAACACGATCGACCATTGCGATCGGAGAATTTCTTCACGTTGTCGCAGTCACCGCTCGATCGACTGAAGCAGTTCTGAACAATGATCAAATCTACGCTTACGATTTAGAGTTCACCACTTCAGAGCAAACTTATGATTTTGAAACTGCGCTAACTTCCCAAGGCTTTCCAACTGTCGCACTCAGCTATTTTGAACATCAGAAACCAACCTTTGTACTACCACCCGATCGCATTAAGGATCTCAAGTTCGTGCATGGTTCCTGTCGTAAACCTCACGGACATGGAATCGATGCTTTACCGATTTTGGATCATCTATTAGAAACAACAGCATCATTGCGCGATCGACCTCAGCAATTGTTTCTCACAGGCGATCAAATTTACGGTGATGATGTTGCTGATATCTTTCTTAGTGTTGCGACTTGGCTAGGAGATGCAGTCTTAGGCTGGCAGGAATTATTACCGATCGGGCAACGCGACAACATTGATTATCAAGTTCCATCTGCTTTTCGACCGGGACAACGCGCAGACATCGCGACTCAACACGCAGGCTTCACCGCAGGACTAAAACATAAACGCAGCAAAGTTACAAATCATCTCTTCAGCTTGGGAGAATACTATGCGACTTATCTGCTAGTTTGGTCTCCGGTCTGTTGGACTATGGCGAATGTGCGAATTGATCAACATCAAGCCCTTCATCAATTCATCCATACGCTTTGGAAAGTTCGACGGGCAATGGCGAATATTGCAACTTATATGATCTTTGATGATCACGAAGTCAGTGATGATTGGAACTTAAATCGAGCTTGGTGTTTTCGAGTGTTCGGGCGACCGTTAGGACGAAGAGTGGTTCAAAATGCAATGCTCGCTTATAGTCTGTTTCAAGCTTGGGG
Organism: Pseudanabaenaceae cyanobacterium LEGE 13415; assembly: GCA_015206935.1. GTDB lineage: Bacteria > Cyanobacteriota > Cyanobacteriia > Leptolyngbyales > Leptolyngbyaceae > Leptolyngbya. The sequence goes on from JADEXW010000097.1 coordinate 6,042, forward strand.
GAACACGCCAGAGCAATTTGAAACGGGACAATCTGGAGAGAAATTACTCACAGCGGCTCAAGGCTGGTCGAATTCTAAAGGAACTAATCGAATAGCTTATGAAGCGATCGCGAATTACATTGGAATGCCCCCTGAAGATTCTGAAACTGGATTGCCAAACTTAGTTCGGGATGAAGACGTGATGATTCTCGATCGACATCCAGAATCGCTTCAGTGGCATTATACGATTCCAAGTTCTTGTCATCGCATGGTCGTATTAGATACGCGAACCTGGCGCGGCTACCCGATCGAGGAACGTGCAGAACAATTTGGAGTATCCAGAGCCGTCGCGCCCCCGATGTTACTTTGTCCAACTGCATTAAAGCACCAATTATCCTTGCTCCAAGCTTGCACACCGGAGCAGCTTCCAATTCTAGTGACACCGACCAATCTGTTTGGCTTAAAGATCATTGATCAGATTCATCATTGGCAACTCAAACAGAAGAAAGTTTTCTCAACCGATGTCGGTGATGCTTGGAACATTGATACATCGGCACTAGCACGATTTTTAATGATGCTGTTTGAAGAGCATACTTCGATCGTGGTTCTCTCCGGTGATATTCACTACAGTTCCTCGATTCGGTTGTCTTATCAATCGCTCTCACCCTTCAAACCGCCTGCTGCACTCGTTCAACTAACATCGAGTGCAATTAAAAACGAAGAGCTAGTCACGCGAATTTTGCACACGCGATTAAAAGATTGGGTGTTACCGGAACGCACTCGCCGCTGGAGTGGATGGAACTCTCCAGCCAGAATGATCGAACAGCCGCGACATCGATTCGTAAAACCTCCCGATTGGCAATGTACTTTGGAATGGGTGCGACGCAGAGCAGTCCGAAGATATAGTGAAAATCTCGATCGCTCTTGGATTGTTAGGGAACATCATCGATCGTGGTTAAAGTTTTGGCGTTGGAAATGGTTCCAAGACGGAAAAGAAATCATTGGCGTAAATAACATTGCATTAGTCAGCTTTGAATCTTCTACGAAAGATGCGTTGACTGTGTTTCATAGTTTGTTCTGGTTCTCGCGCTGGAAACCGCTGCAAATTGTTCAGAATCGATATGATTGCAACATCGATCGAGACTTTAGATAAACGTATATAAACGTGAGTTCGATGAGTTCACTTCGATGCAGTCCCGCCCCGGAATAAATTCGGGGCTAATGGTGCGAAGTCCGTTGAAACGGACTGAAGAAGTTAAAATTGCCTCTCAGTCCCCTTCAGTGGACTTTGTTCTGTTAGCCCGGATTTCAATCACGGGCGGGATGCAATCGCAGCGAGGGGTTCTAAAACACGCCGCAGAAGATGCTTATTTCCCTAGCACTGAAGTCACTGCCCGACCAATGTTTTGAGGCTGCATCGCGTCCATTGCCGCAGTCGGTTCATATCCACAATGCACCATACAATCTGCACACTGAGGATTCCCACTCTTGCGACCGTACTGATTCCAATCGGTTTTATCCAATAGCTCCTGGAAGGTTTTGTAATGTCCTTCATTCAAGAGATAGCAAGGCTTCTGCCAACCTAGAACACTGTAGCTCGGACTTCCCCAAGGTGTGCATTCATAGTCCTTTTCACCTGTGAGGAAATCGAGGAACAACGGATTGTGACTAAAGTTCCACTTCTTACCCATGTTCAATGGTGCAAGAATTTGGCGGAACAATGCTTTGGTCTGTTCGCGCTTGAGAAAATGATCCTGATCCGGTGCCCATTCGTAAGAATAACCTGGAGAAATTTGCATTCCATCCACACCCAATTCAGTCAGAAAATCAAAGAACTCGTGCATTTCCTTGGGATCTGCACCATCGAAAATCGTTGTATTCGTGTTGACCTGGAAGCCTCTTGCTTTTGCGGCTTTGATCGCTTTAACTGCCGTATCAAACACACCTTTACGATCGACACATTTATCATGCCATTCGCGCATCCCATCCAAATGCACCATGAAGGTGAAGTACGGCGAAGGTTTGAACTTATCAAGGCTCTTTTCGAGCAAAATCCCATTGGTGCAGAGATAGATGAATTTTTTACGATCGACCAATCCCTGAACAATCTCAGCAATTTGCGGATGCAGCAACGGTTCACCGCCCGGAATCGACACCACAGGCGCACCACATTCTTCAGCCGCTGCAAAACACTCTTCAGGAGTCAAATTCTGTTTCAGAACTTCGACTGGGTGCTGAATTTTGCCACAGCCAGAACACGCCAAATTGCATCGAAAAAGCGGCTCTAGCATTAACACAAGAGGAAATCGCTTTCTTCCCATGAGGCGTTGTTTCACTAGATAAGAACCAACCCCGATGACTTGCTGTAAGGGAACTCCCATCGATATCTCCTCACTTTGTTTTGATGGATAAATTTTCCTGAAACCAGTTTACGGCATCTTTCAAAGCGATGCGAATTGGCGTTTGAGGCAGTCCCAGTTCGTCGATCGCTTTTTTCGGATTGTAGTACATGGGTTGTTTTGACATTCTCACCCCATCGATCGGAATTGAGGGCGTTTTTCCAAATTTTGTTAGAATCTCCTCATCAATCCACGCCACACTCAGCGGCAACCAGACCGGAACCGATCGAGCAGGCGCACTTAATCCAGTAATTTGACTCAGTTCATCGAGCAGTTGTTTCAAGCTCATGTTCTGATTGCCGAGAATGTAGCGCTCCCCAGTTTTACCTTTTTGCAAAGCGAGTAAATGTCCGATCGCAACATCGCGAACATGAATAAAATTCAGTCCAGTTTCAACATAGGACGGCATTCGACGCTCTAAAAATCGCAGCACAATATCGCCTGTAGGGGTAGGTTTAATGTCGTGTGCGCCGATCGGGGTACTCGGATTCACAATCACAATATCTTGACCGGATTGAGCCGCTTTGAGCGCTTCTTGTTCCGCCCAGTACTTTGATTGTTTATAGTGTCCGATCAGCTTTTCGACCGGAGATTGATAGGTTTCTGTCGTGGGTTGACCACTGGGATCAATGCCGATCGCAGCGACCGAACTGGTGTAAATCGATCGTTCAATTCCTGCCTTTTTTGCTGCTGAAAGAACATTGCGAGTACCGAGAACATTACTTTGATACAGGAGATCTCGATCTCGTTGCCACAAAGAATAATGCGCGGCAACATGGAACAATACTTGGCATCCTTGCATTAGTTCAGGTAGCTGTTCATCAATTAAATCCCCTCGAACAATCTCAACGGTTAAGCCTTGCAAATTCTCCAATCGACTGTTGGGACGCACTAAACAGCGCACGTCCCATCCTTCATTAAGTAAAAGCCGAACGAGATTTGCTCCTACAAAACCTGTACCACCTGTAACAAATGCTTTCATCAGTTTTTATTAAGCTCTCTGCTTTTTGGGTTTGAGATCATCGAGCAACGTATACACCACAGGCACAACAAACAGACTGAGCAAAGTTGAAGTGATCAGTCCACCTGCGATCGCAACTGCCATCGGAGATCGAAGTTCTGATCCTGCTCCTAACCCAACTGCGATCGGAACCATGCCGAGAATTGTGGCAGCCGTCGTCATCATGATCGGGCGCAGTCGGATGGGACCTGCTTGCAGAATGGCTTCATTACGATCGTAGCCTTCGCGTCTCAGTTGATTGATGTAATCGACAATCAGAATCGCGTTTTTATTGGTCAATCCCAACAGAAACACAAAGCCAATCAGTGAGATCATGCCGAAATCGCTCTGAGTAATTAACAATGCCAACATTGCACCCACGAGTGCTAATGGCAGAGAAAGAGCAACGACGATCGGATCAATCAAACTCCGGAACAGCCACACGAGAACAATCACGATACACAGGGCTGAGAGTCCGAGCGTTTTCCCAAAGCTACCAAAGATTTCTTGGCTACTTGCAGAATCGCCACCTAAATCGAGTGTGACTCCAGCAGGCAGAACCGTTTTCGACTCTTCGACTAATCGATTCGTAGCATCGCCTAAAGGTAAATCTTTGCCTAAATTTGCGCTGACGTAGACAACACGCTGTCCATCTTGTCGATCGATTTGTTGCAGCCCATTGCGATTACTACTACCGCTCAAAGTCACATCCACAATTCCTGAGATCGTTTGTAAGCGATTCTTCAAATCCGTTCCCGCTTTCTCTAAAACTGCAAGATCATTTCCTTCGATCGAGGCTTGAAGGGGTTTCTGGCTTCCTGCTTCAACAAAGGGAATGTCCTCAATGCTGGTAGAGACTCCAGCAATTTGCGGCAGACTTGCCCTCAGTTGATCCTGGACGGTTGCAGTGGGTGTAGAACGATTGTCTTTCAGCCTGACATAGAGTAAGCCTTTATTTGGTTCACCTTCACGCGATCCCGCAGTTGTAAAGATAGTCTCAACATCTGGCGCTTTTCTCACCGTATCTTCAAGCTGTTTTGCCACATTGAGCGAATCTTGCAGCGGATTAATCTGCGGAACTTGTCCTCCTGTGGCAACTAATCGGGCAATCTCTTCTTGAGAGGGAATCTGCGGCAGTGGAGCCGTATATCGGACATTAAACTCACCTCGATCGAGCTTCGGAATAAATCCTTGTGGAATCATCGGAATAATTGCAATTCCCGCTGCAAAACTCGCTAGAGCGATCCCAACCACAATCATGCGATGTCGCAATGACCAACGCAACAATCGATAATACCAATCGCTAAATCGTGACCAGATGCCAAAATCGCGATCGCGTTTTTCACTCGGACGCTTCCGCAGCATGTAAATCGATAACACAGGCGATAATGTCCGCGCTACGAGCAAAGACATGATCATTGCGGCTGAAACAGTGATCCCAAACGGTTTGAAGAATTGTCCGATCACACCGCCCATTAACCCGATCGGCAAGAACACTGCAACTGCTGTAAAAGTCGCTGCGGTTACAGTTAATCCGATTTCACTTGTCGCATGAAGCGCGGCTTGTCTGGGAGATTCTCCATCTTCAATGTGTCGGCTAATATTTTCAACATCGACGATCGCATCATCAACGACACTTCCAATCACCAGCGCCAATGCCAATAGCGTAATCGTTTCTAGGTTAAATCCAAAGAACGCCATAACGATGAACGTTCCCAGTAACGAAATTGGGATTGCCAAGGCTGAAATTAAGGTTGCTTTCCAACTGCGAAGGAATGGAAAAATCACGATCACCGATAACACGATCGCTTCGATCAATGCCTCGATCGTAGAATGGGTTGCTTTCCGAATAAATTCCGCTTGCGTTGCTGCGAGTGTAATCGTCACATTAGAGAGATTTTGTCTCAGCGTTGAAATTTCTTTCTCAACCGCATCTACAACTTCGAGCGTATTCGCATCACCGCGTTTGATTACTTGAATTGCGATCGCATCTCTTCCATTAAATCGCGTCAGTGTTGCCCCTTGTTGATTTCCTCCTGTTCCTAAAACATTAACTTTCAGAACGCCGGAAATTTTTGTCAACTGTGGGACGATTTGATTATTCGTGAGATTTGCTAAATCTTGAAGATTTCTCGATGTACTCTCGATCGCATAACTCACCGCTGCTGATTCATTTAAATTCAGTGCTGTCACCGTGTACTTAGAATCTCTCGGCAGCGGAATCGATTTCATTGCCGTTTCTACTCGCTGGCTCGATTCTTCCAAACTCGTGCCCACTTCAAATGAGAGACTCACTGCTGTTTGATTCGGAAACGTCGAGGAGCGAAGATCATTCAAGCCTTCGATCGATTGCAGGGCTTGTTCGATCGGGATCGTCACCTGCTTTTCTGTCTCAGTCGTTGTGGTGAGTGGCGCTTGAGCATTCACAACCACAACTGGAAACGTAATATCCGGGAACAGCGCATATTTTAAGGAACTGAACGCGAACAAACCCGCAACGGTAATTGCAACCCAAATACAAATCGTAATCGCAGGTTTTGCGATCGCTAATCGTGAAATATTGAAACGCTCCCGCGTGTTCGATGGAGTCGGCAAATCCATAGAAAATCAAACCTAAAAAGTAAACT
>JADEXW010000550.1 GCA_015206935.1 Pseudanabaenaceae cyanobacterium LEGE 13415
CTTAGGAACTTTCTAATCTGCTGCCGCATCTAAGAGATGTAGGCAGCAATTTTTTTAGAAAATATTTCATCAATCTTTTCCGAAAAGCGTCTTCAAACCCGCGTAGTTTATTTCAGCTCCTTGAGTTAGAAACTTTTCAATCTAAGGTTACGGAAAACCGAACTTCAACGCAAAGTTTCACGCCTAAATAGAATCCATTAGAGGCATTTTTTCTAGCGAACCTGCTAAGAATGCCTCTATTTTTTGCGCTTTTTAGGAATAGAAGAAAATTGGCACTCTCAACACTGTGACAGTTGCAAAACAGACCATCATTTTGGTTAAGTTAAAACCCCGCACGATATACCTATAGATATGAGAAATCAATACAGTTTGTAGCTGATTTCTCAAGGTTTCTCCAGAAACAATTCAGCGTTTTTACTTGTCATACTGAAGCTCTTTCTTAAGATATAGAACCCTTCAATCGAGTCAAAAAACTTCTGAAACTCTGGGAACAAACCAAACAATTCTTACGACATTGAAAGTAAGAAAACACCAAGTTCAACCCTTCGCTACTCTAGGTAGGATCATGAAACTCTCTCTCAAATCGATCGCAACTCTTTCTGCTGTTTCTGCTCTCGCTGTTTCGCCTCTGTTCTTTGCTGGCTCGGCTTCTGCTCAACCCGTTCGTTTCGATGGAAGCTACGTCGGTGCTGGGGTTGGTGGTAGCTTAACCCAAGGTGGACGCGGCAACGATGAATCGAAATTCGGTGGAAACATTCAAGGACGTTTTGCAGTTCCGAATGCACCTGTTTCTGTTCGGGGTTCTGTCTTGTTTGATGGAGACAACAGCGTAATCATTCCTTCACTAACCTATGATGTTCCTGTTGCTAAAAACACGAACCTTTATGTCGGTGCTGGATATGGATTCGTGCAAAAAGATGGCATCACTTCGCAATTGGGTAACAAAGATGCGGCTGTGATTTCGGCAGGTGTTGAATCAGAAGTTGCACGTGGCGTTGTTGTTTATAGCGATGCAAAATATGGCATCAACGCTTACGAAGGTGGTGCAGGTTCGGTCAGTTTGGTCGGTGGTGTTGGTCTGCGATTCTAATTCGTTTGAATCGGCAAATTAACTCCCTCTTTCTGATCTAACAAATTGGCTCCTGGTCTTTTACCAGGGGCTTTTTTTATTGACCTTAAGAAAGAGGATGATTCTCTAGGGCTACGTCAAGCTAAAGGAAGAGATTTGATATGGTTTTAATTAGAGGATTCCTATGTCTAATTCTGTCAAAGAAAAGATTTCCACTGATCTCAAACAAGCCAAAGAAGTTGGACAACTGAGAGCCGATCGCATTCGGGACATTATGAGAAACGCGATCGCACAAATTAGCTCTGAACTGAAAGCCGGAACCGGAGATCTTCGATCGCTGGTTCGAGATGCTTTCTCCACCGCTGCCACGAGTCTGCAAGAGGGCGGAACGCATCTGAAAGAAGACATTACCGCATCGGTTGAAGGTGTAGTCGAAGGAATTAGCCGCGCTCGTCAACAACGAATTGCCGAAACCGAAGCTGAAGTGAAGCGTCTCCAGGCACAATTAGCCGAGCAAGAAGACGAACTTGAACAAGAAGTCGAAGCGGGCGTGAACGGGCTGAAGGATGCCGCGCGGGATATGTCGGCTGAAGTTCGCGAACAGATTGAAAATACGATCGAGTCCATCCGCAACAGTGAGGAGGCGGCTTTGTTGAAGAAACGCTATGCCCAAATTCAAGCGCAATTGGCAATTCTGAAGGCGAATCTGGCAGCGGGGGGCGAGAACTATCACGATCGCGCTCAAGCACATTTGAATGAGGCGAAAGAGTGGTACAACCAAGCCCGACCTCAAGCAGAAGCAACGAAACAGCAAGCCGATCAGAAGATGGCGGAACTTGATCAAAAGATTGGTGAGGCTGGAGCGGCACTGGCACAACGGGAACGGCAAGTTCGCCAGATGCTGAAAGATTTGTTGAAACAGGCGACCGATATGGTGAACGATGCGAAAGAAGCTCGATCAAGGTCTTCTAAAGCGGAAGATGCACCAAAATTGCCACCGACCCAAATCGAAATTGAGGATAGCAAGATTCGATAGAGGATAAACAAGATTCGATAGAGGATAAATTTGACGGGTTTCACTTGCTGGAACCCGTTTTTAGTGTGAATACCTTGAGAATTTTGCTTCGTTTAAAGCGGCTAAAGCCCCCTAAATCCCCCAAATTTGGGGGACTTTGAGCAGGAATAATTTCCAGAATCCAGAGTAGTTTCAACCTTCAAAGTCCCCCATTCTGGGGGATTTAGGGGGCACGATCAACCCAAAACGCAGCGAGTCGATCTGAGTCTTTCTAAATCCACGATCGTAACCACATTCGCATCTGATATTCCGATTCCGTCAACGGCAGTCCCAAATAAATCGGCATCCAAAACACAAACGCGATCGCGCAAATCACTATCACGCCAATCCCGATCGGGCGAAATTCACGAGTGCGAAACCATCGATCGACAAACCAAGCCAGTCCCATGATGGCGTAGACCAACGATCCCATATAGTGATACAAAAATACGCATCGCGAGACAGGAATCCACGGCAACAAATTCGCAACGTAGCTTACTAGCAAAAATAGGACAATCCACAACTCTTGAGGCGGTAGAAAACTCAGCCGGGGTGCGTGAACACTTGCAAGACTTGGCAACAATTTCCAGTGTTCAATCAGTATCCAAATGAGAAAGACGATCGCAAATGACGAAAGCCACCAAAGCGCCGGATTTCCCATCGCATGAACATCGTAAACGACCCGCCCCGGTTCTAATACCAGCGCAGAATTTCCATTGGGAATGGGATCAGAAGGCGAATTCGCAACTTGGTAATAATACGCAACAGGACGCAACATCAGTATCCAACTGTACCAAGTTGAACAGTAAGGATGAATATTTGTACCGCTGCCGACTCGTCGATGATAAGACAAAATTTGCTGCTGAACTTCGATGAAACCAAATTCAGGATTAAGGTGAATATGAGGTAGCCAAATTAACCAATAAACGAACATCGGAACCGCTGCAAAACACAGTAAAAAATAGAACAAATTGATCTGTGTAAGACGATATAACGGCGAAGTTGGTAATGAATTGCTAGGGATTTCTGTTGATCGCTTTGATTCTTGACTCTTCCAGTTCAAGAAGCGGAAAATCCAAGCAATTCCCCACAGAAAATAGATGCTCATTAGGAACCATAACCCATTCCATTTGATCGAAGCAGAAGCAGCAAAGAATACTCCAGAAATCACAAGCAAAAGATTAAATCGCTTTGACGATCGTAAACTTAATAACAAGCACCATTGCCCGATTAATCCGAAGATCACGAGGTACACATTATTCAGGGCATATCGCGACTCAACCAGAAACAGACCATCCATCGCAGCAAGGGTTCCAGCAATCAGAGCGTAACTTCGACGCTGACTTAATTGGAATGCGATCGCAGAAATGACAAGCGGAATAAATGAACCCGTTAACGCATTTAACCAGCGATAACTCCAGGTACTGAGTGTTGAGCCTGCGAGATTATTTACGGTGTCTTGACCGATCGGAAGACGATTTCCAATCCAAATCCCGATCGCGATCAAATACTTACTCAACGGGGGATGACCATCGAAAAATTTCGTTCCTGTCAGATAGTTATTTGCGAACTTTGCATAGTAAACTTCATCAAATACCAGGGTGTTGAATCGTCCCAGTCCCCAAAATCGAAGACTCAATGAGATTAGAAAAATTCCAAGAAGTCCGAGCCGAAACCAGGGGATTGGCTTAATGGTTTGTTCAGTTTTCTGCATCACCATTTTTGTTCTGCCGTTTTCTAGTCTTTCAGCATACTGACTTCTTCTCTGTTTTGGTAAATTTCTGTCACAACAGGGT
>JADEXW010000551.1 GCA_015206935.1 Pseudanabaenaceae cyanobacterium LEGE 13415
TGATCAAGGACAGCTCTTCAACGGGCAACAATTGATTGATGCAGCGTTAACAATGAACTTGACGCGCGAATTTGATACCTTAGCTCGATCGAAGTGTTTTAGCGCTCTTGCACAGTGGAGCCATTCGGATCGACCGATATTTTTTATCAATGTGTTGCCGAATGCGATCGCACATCACCCCGAATCGTTAGAGCATAACTTCCAGCAAGTTCTCGATCTAGGATTGCACCCGAATCAAATCGTTTTTGAACTTACAGAAGTTGAGGCGTTGAACAATCATCCGAATCTACCGAAAGTGATCGAGCAAATTCGGGCTGGAGGATTTGGACTCGCACTCGATGATTTGGGAAGCAATGTCGCGATCGATCATTACTGCACTGAGTTGCGACCGGATGTAATCAAGCTCGATCGACGATTGATTAATGGTTGTAGTCGCTATGACATGAAGCAAGTCATGGTCAAAAGCTTAGTTCGTGTGGCACAAGAGCTTGGAATTACAGTCCTCGCGGAAGGATTGGAAGCGGTAGAAGATATTGAATTTTGTCGATCGATTGGCGTGAATTTAGGACAGGGATTTGGGTTGGGAATGCCTGATCGTAAGCCGCTTGGAATTGTTCAGAAACCATCGCTGCTACGATCATTCGATCGAGCTTCTGTCACTTCACCAACTTGAGCAAAAATCTGGGAGCCGATCGGATCAAGCGAGGATTCCAATACAGAGCTTTTAAGAAGAACTCTAACGCCTTGCGTTTTGCCTGAGTTCGCTGGCACAAGTCCGCCGCAGTCGAATAGAACGTCAGATAAGCTTCTCGTTCGAGCGATCGAAGATGATCCGGTAGCTTGAATTCTGAAAAATAGATATCTAGCAATTGTTCACGTTCACAGTATGGAGCCTCATTCTGAGCCGACTTACACTCTGATTGCCAACGAAAAATTGCAAGAGGCTGATTCAATAAAGCAACCTGAACCGCTGGACAACGCAAACTTACCCGCATCCAATATTCGCGATCGAGCGTGTAATGCAAGCGTTCATCCATGCCGCCTGTTTGCTCGAACACTTCCCGCCTAATAAACGTTGCAGGCTGTCCTGGGCCTTCTCGATCGAGCAAGAAATACTTTAAATCAAATGCTCTTGGTTGCTTTGTCCGCAGTTCTTCTTTGAGATCGACATCTTTGACCAGACACACTCCTGAAACGACTTGAATCGGGGGATTCTCAGAAAATACTTGCGCGATCGTTGCCAAGGTTCCAGGCAGTAAAACATCGTCTGAATTGAGAAAGTGCAAGATCTCTCCGGTTGCTCGTTCCCAACCTTTATTGATCGCGTGAGACTGTCCTCGATCGCGTTCACTCATCCAGTACGCCAAGAACGGCTCATATTTCCGAATGATCTCAACGCTTCCATCGGTACTGCCACCATCTATGATCATGTACTCCAGATTCGGATAGCCCTGAAGAAGAATTGATCGAATGGTTTCTTCGATGAATTCACCTTGCTGATATGACGGGGTAACAATGCTAATTTTGTCCCAAGCTTGACCATTGAGGCGCGTGTCTGGAAGCGGTTGGCTTTCTTCTGTCCAAGGGAATCCCGTTTTTCCTAGCGGCGGTGCGGGAAGATCTGACAAACGGGGACAACGCATTGAACATTCTCCGATCGTTCAAACGATAGCAATACCGATTTAAGTTAGGACACTTCTGGGAAGCCCCCCGATCCCGTATCTTACAACTCAAATCGGATTGCTATATTTCACAGTAGTGTGATCTGATATCGAATCGATCTGTGATTACGACAGATCGATTCGGAATTATTGTCTCGCCTGCTGCTGCCTCGTTAACTCCTGATACATCGCTTGAGCGCCAAACTGACGCGCCAAGTTGATCGCTTTCTGCAAATCGGCTCTTGCCGCCTGAGTTTGTCCCATTTGCTCATACGCACGAGCGCGATACTCGTAAGCTTTGATATAAAACGGATTGAACCGAATTGCAGTTGAAAAATCATCGATCGCCGATCGATAATCCTGCATCCAAAAATACGCAACTCCTCGATCGATATAAGGACGCGCTGATCCCGACGGCAGCAATTTAATGGCTTGATTAAACGTACTCAGTGCGGATCGGAAATTGCGGGAATCAATGTATCGATAGCCTTGTTCAATCAGTGCCCAAACGTCCCCTTTCGGAGTTTGCCCAGCCGTTGCAACCGACAATTCAAGCAGACTCAATTCGCTGTGATACAAATGCCGAGTGGTTTGCTCTGCCATCAAAGCCGCGCTTTTTTCGGTGTCGAGACGGGCTTGGCGTTCATCTCCCAAACGCGATCGCACAAGTGCCAATCCAGAGTAAGCGATCGCAGCTTTCGGATCGATCTGCAAAATTCGGTTGTAACTCTCTAAAGCCTGTGGCAATTGACCGCTTTGTAACTGGGCGAATCCGCGTCCGCTGTAGGCTTCTTTGAAGTTGGGGTCAAGTTGGATTGCTCGATTGAATTCTGCGATCGCGTTTTGATAACTGCGGTTGCGTAAATGCCTCATACCCTGCTCAAACGCTCGATGACTTTGAGCGCTTTCTTGTACAAGTGTCGGCGTTTGAGCAACGAGTTTCGGTTGTCCGAAGAGTGAAAGCGAAAAGACTGCTAACGGGAGCCAAATCTGAGCAGAGGATCTCATAGGGGAATCTCAGTAAGGAAGTCAACAACTCCGTAAAGTTTTTACAAAATTGCTGTGTGACCTCCTTATTAGTGCCCAGTCATACTGCGTCCGATCGCATTAAAGTCCGCTTCGTCAATTCGACTTTCGTATAAAAACTTGCCGCCGCTGATCACGAGAATGCGATCGGACAATTTCATCAATTCATCTAGGTCTTCACTGACGAGAAGAACTGCGACCCCACGATTTCGAGCTTGAAGAATTTGATTGTGAATGTCTTCAACTGCGGCGAAATCTAAACCGAAGCAGGGATTAGCTGTGATGAGTAATTTGACGTGATCCGAAGAAAGTTCACGGGCTAAAACGGTTCTCTGCACATTGCCGCCTGATAAATCTCGGACTGGCGTTTCTGGAGATGGAGTTTTGATCCGAAACTGTTGAATTAGTTCTACAGCCGATTGGCGAATCGCTTTGAAAATCAGCAATAGACCTTTGGATTGGGGAGGTCGATCGAAGGTTCTCAACGCCAGATTCTCCGCCACGCTCATGTGAGGAACACAAGCATTTTTCAGTGGTTCTTCGGGGAGAACAAAGACACCGTGTTGAAACATCTGTGATCGAGTGGCTTGATAAGGTTCTCCATTAACGAAAATTTGACCAGAAGTCAGCGATCGTTGTCCCGCTAAGACTTCGACAAATTCCCGCTGTCCATTCCCTGAAATACCCGCAATTCCAACAATTTCGCCGCTGTGAACATTTAGATTTACGCCTGCAACGCCTTCGAGTCCATTATCTTTATCCGCATGAAGATCGCGAACCTCCAGCACTGGAACCGGATTATCGTGTGGAACTTTTTCGACAGGTTGCGCCTCACGCCGTTCGCCCATCATCATTTCAGTGATATCAGGAACCGTTAGAGCGCTCATGCTGCCTGTTCCCGCCACTTTACCGCGCCGCAAAACAGTAATTTCATCGGTAAATCCTGTAACTTCTCGCATTTTGTGGCTAATCAGCAAAACGCTTAATTGTCCTGCGCTCACTTGTTCCCGCAGCAATCCAAGAATCTCATCCGCTTCACTGGGTGTTAAAACAGAAGTCGGTTCATCCAAAATCAGAATTTTGCTCTTGAGATACAGCAACTTCAGAATTTCAAGTTTCTGTTTTTCGCCTGCTGCAAGTTGAGACACCAGCGCATCCAGCGGCAATTGAAACGGTGAAGTTTGCATGAACGC
>JADEXW010000552.1 GCA_015206935.1 Pseudanabaenaceae cyanobacterium LEGE 13415
AGCAGAATGAATCACCGATACGCGAGCGAACGTGAAGCGACTGCTGCTGCAAAACGTCTGCGACCTGAGCAACAACATGAATGGTCTTCGGTTTCCGTGTTTCGTAAAGTCTGGAAACGCGGAAGTCCCCTACGTGCTGCTGAAGTTGCCCGCAACAGAGAGTGGAACCAACCGGTGATACCACGATACTATGACTGAGAGTCAACGCCATGAGCGGCCTCATTTCTTATTCTGAGTTACAACAGTCCGCACCGCTGCCGGTAGCTCCTTCCGGTGGGCGCGGGGCATGACTATCGTCGCCGCACTTATGACTGTCTTCTTTATCATGCAACTCGTAGGACAGGTGCCGGCAGCGCCCAACAGTCCCCCGGCCACGGGGCCTGCCACCATACCCACGCCGAAACAAGCGCCCTGCACCATTATGTTCCGGATCTGCATCGCAGGATGCTGCTGGCTACCCTGTGGAACACCTACATCTGTATTAACGAAGCGCTAACCGTTTTTATCAGGCTCTGGGAGGCAGAATAAATGATCATATCGTCAATTATTACCTCCACGGGGAGAGCCTGAGCAAACTGGCCTCAGGCATTTGAGAAGCACACGGTCACACTGCTTCCGGTAGTCAATAAACCGGTAAACCAGCAATAGACATAAGCGGCTATTTAACGACCCTGCCCTGAACCGACGACCGGGTCGAATTTGCTTTCGAATTTCTGCCATTCATCCGCTTATTATCACTTATTCAGGCGTAGCAACCAGGCGTTTAAGGGCACCAATAACTGCCTTAAAAAAATTACGCCCCGCCCTGCCACTCATCGCAGTACTGTTGTAATTCATTAAGCATTCTGCCGACATGGAAGCCATCACAAACGGCATGATGAACCTGAATCGCCAGCGGCATCAGCACCTTGTCGCCTTGCGTATAATATTTGCCCATGGTGAAAACGGGGGCGAAGAAGTTGTCCATATTGGCCACGTTTAAATCAAAACTGGTGAAACTCACCCAGGGATTGGCTGAGACGAAAAACATATTCTCAATAAACCCTTTAGGGAAATAGGCCAGGTTTTCACCGTAACACGCCACATCTTGCGAATATATGTGTAGAAACTGCCGGAAATCGTCGTGGTATTCACTCCAGAGCGATGAAAACGTTTCAGTTTGCTCATGGAAAACGGTGTAACAAGGGTGAACACTATCCCATATCACCAGCTCACCGTCTTTCATTGCCATACGGAATTCCGGATGAGCATTCATCAGGCGGGCAAGAATGTGAATAAAGGCCGGATAAAACTTGTGCTTATTTTTCTTTACGGTCTTTAAAAAGGCCGTAATATCCAGCTGAACGGTCTGGTTATAGGTACATTGAGCAACTGACTGAAATGCCTCAAAATGTTCTTTACGATGCCATTGGGATATATCAACGGTGGTATATCCAGTGATTTTTTTCTCCATTTTAGCTTCCTTAGCTCCTGAAAATCTCGATAACTCAAAAAATACGCCCGGTAGTGATCTTATTTCATTATGGTGAAAGTTGGAACCTCTTACGTGCCGATCAACGTCTCATTTTCGCCAAAAGTTGGCCCAGGGCTTCCCGGTATCAACAGGGACACCAGGATTTATTTATTCTGCGAAGTGATCTTCCGTCACAGGTATTTATTCGGCGCAAAGTGCGTCGGGTGATGCTGCCAACTTACTGATTTAGTGTATGATGGTGTTTTTGAGGTGCTCCAGTGGCTTCTGTTTCTATCAGCTGTCCCTCCTGTTCAGCTACTGACGGGGTGGTGCGTAACGGCAAAAGCACCGCCGGACATCAGCGCTAGCGGAGTGTATACTGGCTTACTATGTTGGCACTGATGAGGGTGTCAGTGAAGTGCTTCATGTGGCAGGAGAAAAAAGGCTGCACCGGTGCGTCAGCAGAATATGTGATACAGGATATATTCCGCTTCCTCGCTCACTGACTCGCTACGCTCGGTCGTTCGACTGCGGCGAGCGGAAATGGCTTACGAACGGGGCGGAGATTTCCTGGAAGATGCCAGGAAGATACTTAACAGGGAAGTGAGAGGGCCGCGGCAAAGCCGTTTTTCCATAGGCTCCGCCCCCCTGACAAGCATCACGAAATCTGACGCTCAAATCAGTGGTGGCGAAACCCGACAGGACTATAAAGATACCAGGCGTTTCCCCCTGGCGGCTCCCTCGTGCGCTCTCCTGTTCCTGCCTTTCGGTTTACCGGTGTCATTCCGCTGTTATGGCCGCGTTTGTCTCATTCCACGCCTGACACTCAGTTCCGGGTAGGCAGTTCGCTCCAAGCTGGACTGTATGCACGAACCCCCCGTTCAGTCCGACCGCTGCGCCTTATCCGGTAACTATCGTCTTGAGTCCAACCCGGAAAGACATGCAAAAGCACCACTGGCAGCAGCCACTGGTAATTGATTTAGAGGAGTTAGTCTTGAAGTCATGCGCCGGTTAAGGCTAAACTGAAAGGACAAGTTTTGGTGACTGCGCTCCTCCAAGCCAGTTACCTCGGTTCAAAGAGTTGGTAGCTCAGAGAACCTTCGAAAAACCGCCCTGCAAGGCGGTTTTTTCGTTTTCAGAGCAAGAGATTACGCGCAGACCAAAACGATCTCAAGAAGATCATCTTATTAATCAGATAAAATATTTCTAGATTTCAGTGCAATTTATCTCTTCAAATGTAGCACCTGAAGTCAGCCCCATACGATATAAGTTGTAATTCTCATGTTTGACAGCTTATCATCGATAAGCTTTAATGCGGTAGTTTATCACAGTTAAATTGCTAACGCAGTCAGGCACCGTGTATGAAATCTAACAATGCGCTCATCGTCATCCTCGGCACCGTCACCCTGGATGCTGTAGGCATAGGCTTGGTTATGCCGGTACTGCCGGGCCTCTTGCGGGATATCGTCCATTCCGACAGCATCGCCAGTCACTATGGCGTGCTGCTAGCGCTATATGCGTTGATGCAATTTCTATGCGCACCCGTTCTCGGAGCACTGTCCGACCGCTTTGGCCGCCGCCCAGTCCTGCTCGCTTCGCTACTTGGAGCCACTATCGACTACGCGATCATGGCGACCACACCCGTCCTGTGGATCCGGCCCATTGGCTGCCTCCCACACTTGGATATGCCTCCTCGGAGCCTTATAGAATTGTTTATAAGACTTGCGCATTATTTGACCTCCAATGCGAACAAAGGGAAACCGCTGTGGTCTCCCTTTAGTGAGTTCAATTAATTATCCACGGTCAGAAGTGACCAGTTCGTTCTTCTCCCACCAACGCTTAAGGTCGAACGAAGGGCAAGCCTTCGGCGCCACCTCATGATGGGCGCGAAGCACAGCGCCTTCGTACTTAGCCAGCAGTGTGACAAGCAGTGAGCGAAGGGATTGCATTTGGGCTGGCGTAAAGTTAGCGTCGAACTTACCTTTATCGTCGATACCACCAACAAGGCAGACGCCGATAGAGTTGTGGTTGTAACCCTTAGCGTGAGAGCCTACAGCCATCTCATCTCGTCCTGCCTCCACAGTACCGTCTCGCTTGATGATAAAGTGGTATCCCACATCGAGCCAACCCTGCTCTTTGTGCCACTGGCGAATCTCACGGACACCAACATTCTGACTTGGCTTGGTAGCCGAGCAGTGAACAAAGATTGCGTCAGTAGATTCACGTTGTTTAAACTGTACACGAGCCATTATTTCTTTCCTCCTTTCCTTTTTAATCTATCAAAGGGGACCCGGATCCTCTACGCCGGACGCATCGTGGCCGGCATCACCGGCGCCACAGGTGCGGTTGCTGGCGCCTATATCGCCGACATCACCGATGGGGAAGATCGGGCTCGCCACTTCGGGCTCATGAGCGCTTGT
>JADEXW010000553.1 GCA_015206935.1 Pseudanabaenaceae cyanobacterium LEGE 13415
CTGCTTTTGGAGCCACCCGCATCACCTCCAGTATCAGAAGTTTTCAAAAGACCTGAACGACCCAAGAGAATTTTCTGATAGAAACTCGCGTCAATGACTAAGTTGATGCGAATTTGAGTTGCCTATCGTCTATCCTTGTAAAGATTTTGACTCAGGGTAAGACGATGCTCAAGCTGCAATTCAGATCGAAGCACCAACGCTGGTGGATTCTAGGCTTTTTGATCGCGCTGCTCATTCCTCTGTATAGTGTCGCTGTCCATGCAGACCTTAACTACGGAAGCGTTCATCTGCTGATGGGCAATCCGAGCGATGCGACTGAATCGGTGAAAAATCCGACGAATTACTTGATGCTCAAGCCCCAGTATGCAATTTCCTACAATCGTGATCGCGGCATTCCGAATTGGGCATCGTGGCAATTGAATCAGACTTGGTTGGGGGATGCGGAACGGCAGAATGATTTTCGAGTCGATCCCGCATTGCCGAAAGACTGGTATCGAGTACGCCCGTCTGATTATGAAGGAAGTGGATTCGACAAAGGACACCTCTCACCATCCGAAGATCGTGGCAGGTCAGATGCGGACAATTCGGCAACCTTTTTAATGACGAATATGATTCCTCAAGCACCTGACAACAACCGGATTGTTTGGGCGCAATTCGAGGCTTACTGCCGTGATCTGGTGAAGCAAGGGAAAGAGCTTTACATCGTCGCTGGCGCGGCTGGAAAGGGCGGAAAGAGCGATCGTGGTGAAATGACGATGCTGAAAGACAAGGTGACAGTCCCGGCAACTTTGTGGAAAGTCGTACTGATTCTTGATCGTCCTGGAATCGAGCCAAAGGATGTGACCGAGAAGGTGAGCCGCACGATCGCTTAGTTGTCCCCAATCAGCAAGGGGTGAACTCAAAGCCTTGGCGGGAGTATGTGACTTCGGTGGATGAAGTCGAACGGCTGACGGGATTGGACTTCTTTGAGAATGTGGCGGAATCGGTTCAGGAGGCGATCGAATCCACCGTGAACGATTGATAGATCGATCTGCAATCTCGTAATGTGAACCTTAATTAACGAAAGCTACCCACTATTCTATTTCTGCACCGACACTCAGATATCGCTTTAAGCAGTTGCTCGATGCACAAGAGAAAAGCTAAATACCTTCTTCGACTTGATTATCTCGCGCAACTTCATCTTTAATGCGCCTAGATTCATAAAGTTTCCCCAGGTTTTTTAGAGTTATTTCTACTTCAGGGTGGTTTTCTCCAAGCTGTGTTCGGATAATCTCTAAAGCTCGAAGATATAGTGTTTGTGCCTCGCTATAATGACCTTGTGAGCTATATAGAGCCGCTAAATTATTTAGACTTACTGCTACATCCGGGTGATCGCTTCCAAGAAATTGCATCCTGATTGATAAAGCTTGATTATAGAGATCTTCAGCTTCACCGTAACGTTCTTGTGAAGCATAAAGTGTTGCTATATTATTCAAGGCTTGCGCTACGTCAGGATGCGTTGTTCCAAATAGCTCTTCCTTTAGCGCCAATGCTTGAAAATACAATTGTTCAGCAAGTTCATATTGATTCTCATACTGATAAATGTTGCCTAGATTGATTAAAACGTTACTTTTTGCTTGTATATCTCCGATTTCATCAGCTATTGCTAAATGTCGTTGAAAATATTCAATCGCTTGCTCAAAATGTTCAAGCCACTGATAGGCAACCCCTAAATTACCTAAAGCATTTCCCTCTGCTTGTCTATCTCCGATTTCACAAGCTATTACTAAATGCTGTTGAAAATATTCAATGGCTTGCTCGAAATGTCCAAGCGATTGATAGGTAACTCCTAAATTACCCAAAGCACTTCCTTCAGAACGTATGTCTTCTATTTCACGAGCTATTACTAAATGCTGTTGAAAATATTCAATGGCTTGCTCGAAATGTCCAAGCGATTGATAGGTAACTCCTAAATTACCCAAAGCACTCCCTTCAGAACGTGTGTCTTCTATTTCACGAGCTATTACTAAATGCTGTTGAAAATATTCAATGGCTTGCTCGAAATGTCCAAGCGATTGATAGGCAACCCCTAAATTACCTAAAGCATTTCCTTCTGCTTGTCTATCTCCGATCTCACGAGCTATTGATAAGCTCTTTTGAAAATACTCGATCGCTTGCTGATAGTCTCCTATGGATTCATATATTCCTCCCAAATTAGATAGAGCATCAGCTTCTAAATCTCTATTCAACGCTGATTCACACGCGCTCAAAACTACCATGTTGTACTTAAGAGCTTCTGAGTAATTGCCTCTATTTTGATACAGGCTTCCAAGGTTAGAAAAAAGAGAAGTGATGTCTTCTACCTCAGCTTCACTAAGAGCTAGATCATTCATAAAGCCATGACCAGCGAAATGAATCAGAATAGAACTTTCATCAAGGTTAGTTATTTCACCAACTGACGGAAACTCATCAGAATTTGAATGCAAATTATAATGATCGCGGTTAGTTTCAGAGTTCATAGTTCATCCTCTTCTTCAGATATCTCTTGCCAAAGTTGGTTAATTAATTCATCTGCACTAGAAAGTACCTTTATTAGATTTCGTAAATCACTTTTACTTATTTGAGAGGTTGAACCCGAAGTAGTTCTGTAAATTCGATGGAGACTCACTTTCAACTGAGAAAGATACTCTTGACAGGAACTCAGGGTTGTTGCGTGAGTACTAATGTTTGAATTTAGGGTGATCCCTGAACTTGACTCCAAAATCTTTCGTGGCTCCTGCGGTGAAGTTGGAGCTTGCTCATCAGAATTAACGGTGCGCTCTTCACTTTGAATATTTTCTTGTTGTGCGGATTCCTCTTGAGTGACGTTAGGTGAAGGGAAAAAGTACGCTGTCTCAATGCGTATATCTCCTAACATTCCAACTTTATCAATTGGTTTTTTTGGATCATCAGCCATGACAACCAGAGCCTAATCCATGCGAAAGGTTTGAATCGAAACACTACCGCCCTGTTGAACTACTAACCCAATTTTGTCAGCCAGCTTATCAAAACTCTGAATTGTTGGCTGTTGAGATTTCAAGGTATCGATTATCTCTTGAATGACTTGATTAAGTTTTGGGTTAGACTCAGATCTTGCTGATTCAGCTAATGTTTGAACTTCGTTGGCAAAATCCGAGTCTTTCCTTGCTAACTTGTCTACCTCTAAGACTGCCAGACCGTAATCTAAAGGCTGCTCATCGATTAACTCAACAGCAGTAGCTATCTCAGGGGATTTCTGCTTGAGTGATGAGAGAAATTTTCCACTCTGGTCAATCACTGCTTCACCTAATTTCTCTCCTGTCTTCTCAAAAGCTTTGGTTAAAATAGTCGCTGCAACAGCGGTGGCTGAGAGTGTTAAAGGCTCCATTAAAACCCCAAAAATAAGTTAAATGGTTTCCCCATCTTAACCTTTGATGGATGGATTATACATAAATCCTCAACGTTTTTCTGCTAGAAAACTTCTACATTTTCTTTAGATATATTATTGATCGCGCCTATGTCGAAAGCGGCAACGTTTCAGTGAATGATTGGCGGTGAGCCAATTTCACATGATCGTTCTACTTCACTTCGGGGAATTTCTCACAAGAACGTCCTTTTCCGCACCTAAAACAGACTGTCCCTATAGACATCGAACCAACATCAAGAGAATGCCATATCGCACACCGAACTTTTCCGGGAACCTAGCTGAGAGAGGCGTTATCTTTGATACCTAGTTCGTTTATTTATCGTATTCCATGCTTGTCGATCGACATTTGAAAAGACTTCTCATCGTTGGCGCTTCTACCGTCTCACTCGGACTATTCCCAGATTGATAGAAATGCTGAGTTTACGTTACGATCCCTGCTATAC
>JADEXW010000554.1 GCA_015206935.1 Pseudanabaenaceae cyanobacterium LEGE 13415
GTGGTACAGTTAGCGATCGAGGCTCCAGTTCATGATACGGAAATTGGTGTTCAGCAAGCAGAACTGGTAACGAATGCGATCGTTCCGACTCTATTCTTTGGTGGAGCAATGTTTGCGTTGACTGGAAACTTCGGAGCAGCAGTCTCACCGTTCCAATTTGATTTT
The DNA here is from genome assembly GCA_015206935.1 of Pseudanabaenaceae cyanobacterium LEGE 13415. GTDB lineage: Bacteria > Cyanobacteriota > Cyanobacteriia > Leptolyngbyales > Leptolyngbyaceae > Leptolyngbya. The sequence goes on from JADEXW010000554.1 coordinate 166, forward strand.
GGTAGCGGCATTCCAATCTCAGTTCATACAACGCTTCTGAATGCTTTAACTTACGCTGCTCGGCATGGGATTTATATTCGTAGTGCCAGAACCTTAGAGACACTCTCTAAAGTCGATGCGATCGTATTCGATCACGTTGAATTGATTGATCGATTCGAGATTGAAACCACGATCGCAACCCTTGAACAACAAGGCATCATGCTTTACTGGATTCACGATGATGCGTTGAATGATCAAACTTGCCACCGCGATCGAGCAAATCATCTAATTTCTGGACTTCAGCATCATGGCAAAACAGTTGCAGTGATCGGAAATCCTGGAGCAGATCAAGCAAATGTCTCGATCGCCTTTGAAGATCCCACTTCAACCGCTGATGTGATTCTGATGCACGAAGATCTGAGAGGGGTGATCGAAGCCATTGCGATCGCGAAACGTGCGATGCAGGTCGTTTACGAGAACACAGGCATTATTGTGCTACCGAACTTATTAATTCAAATTGGTGGAGGAATGATCTTAGGAATCAATCCTATCTTCAATGTCATTACGAATAATAGTTCTGCGATTATAGCTGAGTTTATTCATGGAACTCGACCGCTGTTTGATCATCGAACCCCCACACCTGTCAAACAGCGATCGCGTTCTTCTAAGCGTTCCACTCGTCGTATGTTGTCTCCGTGACCAGTTGAAGCTGATTGGATACAAGTTCTAATCCTTTGCCAGCAGCTTTCGCACCAAACACCTGCATAAAGGTGGGAAGTGCTGCAAGTCCACCTGTCATTGCTCCAGCCACGATCGCGCCTGCACTTGCAGCAACAAGACAATCCCGCACCGCATCCCAGAACTTCTCATCCGCATCTGGGGGCGGATTCACACAGAGAAACGCATGAACCGTAGTATTGCGAGTTTGCAACACTGGAAAGGGAAGTAAGCCTTGATTGTCGAAGTTAATTCTTGCTTCTGGAAGTCCTGGAATCTTAGCGATCGGAAATAAAGTTGCCATAAAAAAATGAATCAACACTCAGTATTGATTGTAAATGGGAAACGAATTGGGGCGATCGAACAATTTTCAAACCTTTGCTTATTCCGGTTTGATCGGGCGAAATAAGCGATCGTCTTCGTGATAGCACCAAGCAATTCCCTCTGGATCTTGGGCTTGTGTCCATTGTCCGAAGTCTAATTTTGTTCTTCGACGGGTAATGGCTTGAGATGTAACTTTTAACCGCTTTGCAAGAGTAGAAGTTGAGCAAACCAATTCAGATGATTTGGATTCTACGATCGTATGAGTCATAGGTTTTTCTAAAGTGAATTCTGGTAAAGGTTCGTCATCCCAAGGCGAAGGAATCTCAGGAATAGTAGATTGCTCTGGAGAAGGTGACGATTTTGCAGGAGGTTCGACGGGTTGAACTTCTGGAGGTGGCTCGATCGTATCTTCAATTGGAATCTCGACAGGAACCGGGTCAGGTTCAACGGTGGGCGCAGCAGCAGGAGGAGTTAACTTCACCTGTTGCATCGCAGCAATGAGCAATTCCTCCATCTTGGCGACGGCAATCTTCGGGCTGTATTCAACCACGATCGACTGTGCGAGTGCATTGATTCGCACTACTTTTACGCCATCGATTGCTTCAACTAGATGTTGATAGGCACTTGCTGATTGCGAATCCGTTCCGAGCCAAGGAACTCGAATCCGAATGCGTCCAGCGATCGAATGTACGATTTGATATCCTACTGATTCCAAAGGTAGTTTGATGCGAGCATGAATAGCTGTATTTTAACGGGTAATTCTAAGTGCTAGAACATTGTCTGGATAAGCTAATTGTTCGGTTAGCATTCACCACACTCTATTAATCTATAGATTGTTAAGGGAAAGCAACAGTTTAGTTAGGATCATTGAAATTCAAGCGATAATTCACAATCAACAGCTTATCCGCAGTTCGATACAGACATCGCGGTTTGAGTGAACAGAATTTGTTATCTGATAGATTCAGAGGTTAAAACAATGACAACTATCGCGGACACAAGACTGTCCAAGAAAGATTTGGTATTGCTTTGTTTGTTGGGATTTATCCCGATCGCATTAATCGCAGATTGGTTAGAGCTTAATCCAGTATTCGTGTTTGTTGCTTCGGGACTTGCGATCGTGCCTTTAGCAGCGCGAATTGCTCATTCAACTGAAGGCATTGCTGAAGTAATTGGCCCAACGTTCGGCGGATTGCTCAATTCGACTTTTGGCAATGCAACGGAATTGATTGTCTCGATCGTGGCATTAAAAGCAGGCTTAGTTGAGGTCGTCAAAGCCAGCATCACCGGAACGATTATGGCGAATCTACTCCTAGCGCTTGGACTAGCGACCTTGTTTGGCGGCATCCGATACAAGGAGCAAAGTTTCCAGCCTACAGTCGCTCGCATTAATGCCTCATCGCTAAATTTAGCCTTAGTGGTGTTACTGACTCCAGCAGCGATTCATCTCACCTCGAATGGGCTACAGCAATCGACTCTAAACGATTTTTCTCTAGTTCTAGCCGTTCTCTTACTCCTGTTCTATGGACTGATGCTGTTGTTCTCGATGAAAACACACAGTCATATCTATCACATTGCAGATTCGGAAATTGAACATGCGTTTGAAAATCGAGGTCGATCGCGCTTGTGGCGACAGGTTGGAGTCCTGTTGATTTGTACGATCGTGCTTGTGTTTATCTCGGAAGTGCTGGTCTCAAGCTTAGAGAAAGCGATTTCAACACTCGGATTCACTGATTTATTTACAGGTGTAATTCTGATCCCAATTTTTGGTGGAGCAGTGGAATACATTACGGCTGCAACTTTCGCGGTGAAGAACAAAATGGATTTATCGGTTGCAGTCGCAATGGGATCAAGTTTACAGATTGCGATGTTTGCTGCACCTTTATTAGTGATCATTGGGCGATTTTTAGGGCAGCCGATGAACTTAGAGTTTAATACCTTTGAAGTCGTTGCAGTTGCGATCGCAGTTTTACTCACCAATTCCATCAGCACCGATGGCAAGTCAAATTGGCTCGAAGGCGCAATGCTATTAGTCACTTATGCCGCCGTTGGAGCCGCATTTTATTTCCATCCTTGAAGCTTTCAAATTGAGCTATGATTGCCATCAAACCATCAATCAGGTGAACTTATGAGCAGTATCATTGTTTGGATTGCGGAATTTGTTGGAGAAGTAATCGTTGCAGCGATCGCGCAATTTGCGACAGAAGTTTTTGTTGGCTGGATTGCAGAAGCAGCAGAAACCATGATTGCTGAATGGTTAACCGCATTCGTCTCCGAGGTAACACAATGGTTTACTGAATTACTCAGCAGACGATAGAGAAGCTCCAAGTAATTGAATGAAACAATAGACTAAATGATTCAATTGCTAATTTAGGATTCATGATAGTCTAGGTGATAGATTCCCTCATGTGGTGAAGTCAGATGTTTAAACAAGTTCGGAACGCTGCACGAATTGTTGGAGGCATTGTTTTTGGTGTAGTCGGCGTGGTTGGAATTGTTCTGCCGCTTATCCCTGGAATTCCCTTTTTGATGCTTTCGGCTGCCTGTTTTAGCTCTTTAGAGCCTTAGAATTGTCCTTGCAACGTGAATGATTATAGCCAGATCTATTTCAGTTAGGACACTTCTGAAAAGCCCCCCAGCCCCCAAGTTTGGGGGAGCAAGAGTCTTAAGC
>JADEXW010000555.1 GCA_015206935.1 Pseudanabaenaceae cyanobacterium LEGE 13415
TTTTCTGAGTCTCGATCGCTTGTTTTTGAGCTTGCTCTTTGATCTGATTTAACCGTCGCTGTGTTTCTTGTTGCACATATTCGGCTTGTCCAAGCACACTATCTCTAGCGGATTCGATTTGATCAATGATGCGATTTGCTTGCGTCTCCGAAATATTCGGATTTGAGCTAAGTAACGCAACCAAAGTTCCGCGATCGAATTGACCTAATCTTGCTCTTAATGCTTCTGCTCCAGCTTGAGGATCATTAAACAGCTTGGTAAAGTCGTTTCTAATGCCTTCATAGCTGAGTTCAGGACGATCGAGCGAATCTAAGTAGCTGCGAATTTGATTTTGAATATTCGCAGTGACAGATTGTAGTCGCAGTTGAAGCTGTGCGGCTTGTTCAGAAATGCGATCGCGAACAGACAGAATTTGATCCACAATCTGAGTTGCTTCAGCTTCGGTAATGTCCTTGCGTTGCGCCAATAAAGCAATTAAGGTTTCTCGATCGACCTTTGATAATCGATCTCCCAAACTGCTGACTCCTGCACTCGGATCATTAAGTAACAGTTGTAAATCTCGCTTGATGCCTTCTGGGTTAAGCTCCTCTTTGTTGGTGTTTCTCAAATAGTTCTCTAAGCTTGCTTCAAAGTCCAGAGCTTGCTTCTGAATTCGGCTTGCGGCGCGACGGGGTGCATTTGCAAGGTTACGGATTGCAGTTTGCACTTGATCGATCGCACGATTCACCTGTTCTTCGGTTAAGTCGCCTCGCTGACTGAGCAATTTGACTAATGTTTCTCGATCGAACTGTGAGAGTCTTCGTCCTAATGCGGATGCACCTTCTTTCGGATCATAGAACAATGCAGTTAACTCTTTCTGAATTGCGTCTGGATCGAGTTCTTCGAGGTTGGTGCGACGCAGATAATCTGAGATCGCTTGAGTTGTATCCTCGTATTGTTGTTTTGCTCGATCGACTAATTCACGAGGTGCATTCAGAATGTTCGATCGGATCGACTCAATCTGATCGAGAATGCGATTAACTTGCTCTTCGCTCAGATCATTTCGCTGCTTGAGCAGGTCAACTAATGTTTCTCGATCGAACTGAGATAAGCGCGATCGTAGTGCGGATAATCCTGCTTGTGGATCATCGAACAGTAACCGAATTTCACGCTCGATCGCATCTGGATTTAACTCTTCGCGATTCGTATTCCGCAAATAGTCCTCAACTCGTTGGCGAAGTTCAGTTGCGCGAGTTTGAGCTTGATCCCGCAGCGATTGGATCGATTGCAAAGCTTGTTCGCGGACATTGCTGATTTGATTGACTAACTCAGATACTTCCTCACCGCTGAAATCACTGCGTTGTTGCAGTAAGTTTTGCAGCGAAGATTGATCCAAACTATTGAGATAGCTTTGCAAATTGTCTAAGTTAGTCTCTGGATCATCAAGCAATCGCTGGAACTCTTGTTGCAAATCGCCGAGCTTGGATTTATCACTCGATCGAAGATAGGTTTCAATCTGTCCCTGTAGTGCTTCTCGCTGTTCAGCCGCTTCAGATTTCCGAACAATCTCTAACACTTCATCGCGAACGGTTTCCATGATCTGAGCCGACTCTTGAACCAAGCCCACATTAAGATCACCGCGTTGCGTTAACAGATTCGTGAAATAGCCTAAATCCATGTCTTCAAGCTGCCAACGAACTTCAGATGCGTTCGCTTGCGGATCATAGATGATTTCGCGGAACTCTTGCGGCAGTGAGAACCGATTAAAGTACCAAGGAAGCGCTCCTAAAACAAACGACTCTACATCTGCTTTGATCACATTGCGGCGAGACATCAATGCTTTAGGTTGACTGTCTTTTCCTTGAGCGGAAACTTGCGTCACGAGCTTTTGAAGCCGTCCTGAAATCTTTTCGACATCAAGATCTGACAAGTCAACCCGACCTTGAACCGCTGCGAGTAATCCCCCCAAACCCGCTTCCATAGCCAAATTCGTTAAAGATGATTTGGATTTATCGCGGTTTGTGTCGATCAGGGCTGAGAGTCGATCGTATAAATCATCAGATTTCAACTCGTCCGGAGTCGCGCTTCGGACAAATTCCGCAAGTTGATCAGAAACGGACGAACCTTTTGCAATGTTTTTAACCGATGATTGCAATCGATCGACGAGTTGATTAACTTCATCTTTCGATAAATCAGTACGATCGCCAATCAATTGAACGATCGTATCTCGATTCAAATTCTTGAGTAAATCACTATTTGCAACATCGGATAAATCCACACTGTTAAGGATTTTCTCAAACTGGCTACCGACTGCATCTACATCAATTTTAGGCAGTGGCAAGCTTGAGATCGAGCTTGTCAAAGTCTCTCGAATCGCATCTGGATTAATCCCAGAAGTGAGTTCCTGACGCACCACGGCTGCAATTTCTTCCGCTGTTGAGATTGTTTGCTGTCTTGCGATATTTGCCCCGATCGCAGAAGTTGCAGCCCCCATCATTCCCTGAATCCCAGAAGTGGCGCTGCTAATAAATGAGCCTAACAATGAACCAATCGCACTAGAGCCAAACCAAACAACCAGGGTGAAATAGGTAGACCAAATGACCACACCGACGATCGCACCTAAAACTGAGCTACCTACTAAACTCAGTTTCACTGCTAAAAAGGTCGCTCCGAAAAGCGCGATCGACACACTGACTAATAAAAACAGTCCTAACTTTGTTTCAATACTCCGACCGCTTCCCCAAAGCTATCTGAATTATCTTTTGGTGTTCCTGGCGATGCTGCAAATGCGACTGCCAGATTCGTAAAAAGAAATTGAAAAGCAAACGCCATCACCAATCCAGCAAATAATGCTAGAAGGAACTGTGGAATCGAAAACAGAAACGTTTCTTCGATTGCTACAATCCCAGGCTCTACCGGAACCTGGGCGATCAACAGGGTTTCGAGACTTTCAAACATACTGTCTCCTTAAAATTGGCGGTATAGAATTTAATGTCAATTTGATAGGATCATTCACTGCGTTTAAAGCGGCTTCAGCCCCCTAAATCCCCCAAATTTGGGGGACTTTGAACGAGAACAATTTCCTTCAGGTCTATAAATTCTCAGATTTCAAAATCCCCCAGAATGGGGGATTTAGGGGGCGAACTCGAATAAACTAACACTCAAAAAATCCATCGAGTTCGCATGAATCTAACGGTGTCCAAACCACTTCGATGCGATCGCGCCTAATGCAGCCCCAACCACCGGATTGCTCAAGAACTTCACCAGTGCAGGCTGATCTGCTAACACTTCCTGAAAAACATCAGGATGATTGTGATAAGCAAAACCTGCAAGCTTGCTTACATCATCAGCACTCATCCGATTGGGATTGTGTGTCGAAAGACCAAGCTGCTTTTCTAAATCTCGATCGCTGAGTCCCCGCTTTTTCAGATGACTAAAGAACTCACGCGCCACATCATCGCGCTCGTTTGGTTTAATTTGTGCGATCGCTTTTTGCAATTCCGGTTCCATTTGGCTCGTGGGAACTTGATCCGGATGAAACGATTTCTTGAACAATTGATGGCGCTCATCTCGACTGGTTCTCTGAGCAAAATCATCAAAGCTCTGATAGTTCTCAGTCGAATTGACATCTTCTAATTGTTCTTTGTTTCCACCTGCCAAATCTTGCATGACTTGGCGCTTATAAGCATCACTACTCGACATAATTTTTCTCCTAGTTCAAATCACGATTAACCAGCTTGATACTGAATCTGTTTAGACTGCTCATCATACTTAGCAGTCAGAATTAATTGTTTGTCTGGCGCGTACACAAGAACAGTTAAGTCTTGATTGGGGAAGTTTTTGTGAAACCCTTGAG
>JADEXW010000098.1 GCA_015206935.1 Pseudanabaenaceae cyanobacterium LEGE 13415
CAGGCTTTCTTCTAGTATACTCCGGTTTCTCACTAGGGTTTTGTAGGTTTTCTAAACATTAAAAAAAGCCTCGCCAATTGACGAGGCTCAAAATCAAATTGAGATCAAATTAGAACGAGAAGGTTGTTCGGATCGTGCCGACATAAACCGTATCGTTGGCGTTGTTGTGTTCAGGATTGAAGATCACGATGATGCCAGGAGTGATCGAGACATTGTTGCTCAGGCGCAGACGGTACAAGCCTTCCAAGTGGAACGAAGTATCCGGATCTTCTGCTAAATCGCTGCTCGTCACTTTCGGCGGTACTCCGAAGATTACGCCTGCCAAGTTACCCTTACCACCCAGATCTGGGAATGCCAGCGTTACTGCCCAGTTCAGAATGTCAGCATTTGAACCTGCAAACGCGCCGGATTCAGCATTGGCTTTGGTCAAACCGCCCCAACCGGAAATCACGAAGTTTGGCGTAATGCGGAAGGTTCCTTGCAAACCGAAGTTATCGGTCGAAGTTGCAACACCTGCACCGAAGGGAGCATTTGACAAACGGCTACCCGTTGCTGAAGTTGCTGCAATGTTACCACCGCGATCGTAGCCGCGTACATAGGTGAAACCGACTTCTGAACCGGGTGCAAATCTGAAGGCAAGTTGAGCCAGTGCAGCATTAGAACCGTTGAACAAACCACGAGCGCCTGACGGATCTTGAGCTTCATCCGCAATGTAGCCAAGGGATAAGGTCAACGCATTTCCGAGCGGAATGTTTGCAGTCACACCTGCGCCGCTGACAACACCGGGTGAAGCACCTTGACGGTAGATCGGGTTAAAGCGACCAAAGCGCGAGATCGAGCCTTGTCCGTCACTTGCCAACAAGGGGTTGAAGTTGTTGATGTTGTTGTAGAACTCACCGTTGATCACATCGACCGTGATGTTTCCGCCATTGCCGATCGGGAAACGGTAGAACAATTTATCCACGATCGCGGAGTTTCCGGTTGCCCCAGCGCCCTCAAAGGACAAGCGAGCCATGTTGGTTCCGGTTGCGCCTGGAGCCGCCGCGTTACCCACACCGAAATCAGTGATGTTACGAGCTTGAATCCGGGTCAGCAAGGTATCTTGACCTGTGAAGCTGGTTCGTAAGCTTAAACGTACCCGGTTGCTGAAGGTGGTGTTGTCGTCAACGGTGGGGGCACCAAATGGAGCTGCGGCTCCACCTGCGGGAGTGGTTCCAACGGCTTTGAAATCACCTTGTGCGCCGGAGATTGCGAAGATTGCTTCCCCTTGCAGCTTCGTGGTAGTGGAGAACTGTTGTCTCTCTAAGGTAGTAGTACGAGCTTCGAGCGCATCCACGCGACCCCGAATCGTTGCCAATTCTGCTGCGAATTGCTCTTGCAGCTTTTGTAATGTTGCTAAGTCTTCTTTCTTAACGAGATCTGCGGTAGAAGCTGCGATCAATTCGTTAATCCGATCGAGACACGCATTCAGACCGGCTGCGAATTCAAACCGGGTTGTCGCGCGGTTGCCTCGGAAAGTCCGATCGGGGTAACCTGCAATACAGCCATAGCGTTCAACCAAGGATTGGAGAGCTTGGAATGCCCAATCAGTCGGACGGACATCGGAAAGCTGAGAAACTGAAGTGACTTGTCCAGCGTCATTTGCTGAAGGTGTCCCTTCGTTGCCGTAAGCGCTGATTTGATCAAGCGAGGGAACGGCTTGAGTTGGTTCAGTTTTAACTTCGGATGCGCCTGCTAGTCCAGCAGCACCGATCGTAGCGGAGACAGTCAGCGTAGCGCTGAGGAGTACTGGATTTACCAGCAGCGATTTCCACAGATTATTAGACATGATCACTTCCGTATTCACACCATCGAACAAGAGACGTTGTTGTTCTACCTTCGTGAGCAGAGTACAACGTTGTCAACAGTATAGTCTAGTACACTCCGATTCCCGAACCGATTGGAAATTTCAATCATAGAAAAACTCACTGCTTCATGCGGCTTGCGTCGATTGTTGTGTTCTGTGATACATCAGAATCTTTACAGAATCTTCATTGAATCCTGCTAATCTCCGCGAACAAATCCTTCTGAAGGGGATGGCATCGTGACCACTGCTCGTTAAGATCGGGTCTGGTTCTGTGAAGGATGGTGAACGTGCATGATGAGATTCGTATCAGATCCAGCGACATCGCTCAAAATTCAGAAGATGCAGGAGCGCGTCCGGTGGCGCAATCCGAAGATTGTCGATCGAGGAATTGATCAAACTCGACTTGCAATTCAAGATGATCAGGAGCAAGATGCGTTTTCGTTTCTAGTGATTGGCGATAGTGGATCGGGGCGACATCCGGGACATTCACCTCAGCGCAGAATTGCAGAACAGATGGTGGCGCATCGGGAAGAGTGTCGATTTATTCTGCATACGGGCGATGTCGTTTACCTGGTTGGATCGAGTGAGTTCTATCCGCAAAATTTCATTGAGCCATATCGAGAGTTTATTGTAGGTGGAGATCACCCGGACAAGATTTCGTTTGATCAAATGGTGTTTAATTTACCATTTCTTCCAGTGTTAGGAAATCATGATTATTACGATCTCCCAATCTTTTATGGAGTGTTAGCACAGCTTTCTTATCCAGTGCGGCGAGTTTTACGATCGAAGATTGATTTTGATATTCGCTTTCATGGTTCCTATCAAGGAAAAGCATTCGCACAAGCGTTTATGGATGTGCTATCGAGTGCCGATCAGTTAGGGGCACATTTGGATGAACATTACACGGCAGAATCTCCGACTGGAAGATGTTTGAAGTATGAAGCGGGTAAATTTACTCGACTGCCAAATCGATACTATACCTTTCGCTATGGTGGAATTGATTTTTTTGCATTGGATTCCAACACGATCAATGAGCCGATCGTCGGTTCGACAGATAAAAACGATCGACAAGCATTAATCGATCGACGCAATGAGATCGAACACGAGAAACAGCAATTGCTTGTAGAGATTGCACGACTTGATGTGAATCAGCCTGAAGAATCGGATCAAGCAGATGACATGCGTGTGAAATTGCAGCAGCTTGAGGAGATTCAGATTGACATTGAGAAGCAGTTAAATCCTCAGTCGGGTGTCGCGGTTGATTATGAGCAGTTAGACTGGTTACGCGATCGTTTAATTCAGTCTTGGCGAGATCCTGAAGTTCGAGGACGAATCGTTTATTTCCATCATCCGCCGTATGTAACCGAAGCAACGAAATGGTATCAGGCGCAGACTTTTGCAGTTCGCTATCGATTGCGGCAAGTGTTTGATGATGTGGTGAAGCAGATTGATCCGAAAGGTCGCGGCATTGTCGATTTAGTACTGAACGGACATGCTCATTGTTTTGAGTATTTGCGAACGGTGGACACCGGACATGCAGACTCAAATATTCATTGGGTTGTGTGTGGTGGAAGTGGTTATAGTTTGCGGCGACAGCGGGAAGAAGGCACTGAAATCACAGAGCAAAATGGTTCAGAAGAAAGGATTGTTGCAAAGTCTCAACTGTTTGTGGGACGATCGGGACAGGGGAATAACAAACAGCGACCCTATTCGTTTTTAAGAATTGATGTGACCGCAGATGATCCCGTGAAGTTTATTCTGCGTCCGTTTGTGTCGGAATGGTCGAAACGACAATGGCACGATCGCGCACTTGACCCGATTGTAATTGGATGATCACACAGCAGTTATTGATTGAATTTCTCGATCGCTTTTTTCAGGTGCATCAGTATCCTGAAGAGGAGCGAGGCGGAATCTATCGAGTGAACAATCAACCCATTCAGCGATTGGGATTGATGTTGGAGCCGATTCCCAATCTCGATCGCTGGGTTGCAAATCATCGAATTGATAGCTTGTTTATTCATCGACCTTGGGAACTTGATCCTGATTTAGAAATTGGTGTTATTTCCTATCATTTACCGTTCGATGAGCGATTGACATTGGGATTCAACGTGCGATTGATGGAAGCACTGTCAATGTTTAATGTTCGATCGTTTGGAGAGAAAGCAGGACGCTCGATCGGGATGATTGGAGAAGTTCCACCGCAGCAATTTGGGCAGTTCTCTCAGCAGATTCGAGAAATTTTTGGTCGATATGAATCAGCGATCGCGCAAACGGAAATGATTCAGAAAATCGCGATCGTTGGAGCAATGAATGAAAAGTTAGTGCGATCGGCAGCGAGTCAAGGTGTAGAGGTTTATATTACGGGACAATTTCGCGTGTCTGCAAAATCAGCGGTGTTGGAAACTGGGACGAATGTGATTGAAGTGGGGCATCGTCGATGTGAACAATGGGGATTGAGAGCTTTGTCTGGAGTGTTGAAAGAGCGATGGGCAGAGCTACAGATTGTATTAATTTGAAGCGATTGAACTGATCAAGCCTCTTAGAAATTCTGTCATTGCCGACATTCTTCGCCCCTTAAATCTCTCAGCATTTCGTTAATGAACGTGCATCAACACATGAAAAAGCCCGATCGCGAAACCGCGATCGAGCCTTGGAGCTACTCTCTCTTAAACCTGATAAAACTTTGATGTCACACAAATCGAAGATCTTACAGATCGCCGCCTCGGAACGCCAACAAGAAAATGACCACTGGACCTGCCAACATAATCATGGCAATCAAAGTCAATTGAACGATCGCTTCAAAGTTAATATCGTTCAGAAAACTTAAAAATTCCATCTGTTCCCCCTCGTTTGCGCTTTGCCCTATATAAATTCGTGAAGCTTCGATACAAGTTATTTTATCGGTCGATCGCAGTGTTCTTAAGGAAGTTTACAAAACTCAATAATCCGCAACAACGATCGGGATAAAGCTTCATTCGTTGAGAAATTCGACCTTCTTCGAGTTGTCAAATTGATACACTCAGAGCTATATAGGTTGTGACCTTCTAGCGCCCGGTGACTATGGAAATTTTGATTGTCGAAGACGAAGCCGAAATCGCTCAACTGATCCAACTTTACCTTGAAAAAGAGGGCTTTTCTTGTCGAACTTGTCGCGATGGGATTTCTGCTTTACAAGTCTTCCAAGACCAAAAACCAGATCTGATTATTCTTGATCTGATGATTCCAGGACTTGATGGGCTGGAGGTTTGCGCCCGTGTGCGTCAAAAACCGGGAGCGAAAGATCCGTTTATTCTGATGCTGACGGCAAAAGGGGAAGAAATCGATCGTATTATCGGACTTTCAACGGGCGCGGATGATTATATGGTGAAGCCGTTTAGCCCGAAGGAACTGGTGGCGCGAGTTCGGGCACTGTTGCGACGCACCATGCGGCAAGGTGGACAATCTCAGATCTATCGAACGCAGAATTTTGTGTTGGATGTGGATCAGCGATCGGCATCTCGACAAAAGGGCGATCAAACTGAGCCGCTGGATTTAACGACGCTTGAATTCGATTTGCTCTCGACTTTCATGAGCTATCCGGGACGAGTTTGGAACCGGACACAGTTAATCGATAAACTCTGGGGCAGTAACTTTTTTGGCGATGAACGAGTCGTTGATACTCATGTCGCCCGATTAAGGAAAAAAATCGAACCCGACCCAGCCAATCCGACTTTTGTTAAAACGGTGATTGGAGTCGGCTACAAATTTGAAGACACTGCTGCATGACTAAACCTAACCTCCGAACCCGCTTATTTCTATCCCACATGATCGTGATGGTGGTTGGAATTAGTACCTTGCTGACCGTTGGAAAAGTCTACACGCCGCGATTGTTTCTGGTGCATCTTGAACAGTTGCAAGGGATTGATTTTAGTGTTGTTCGGATGAAGGGGCGGCTGATTGATGGGTTTGAATCGGCTTGGAGTCGGGGCGCGTTCTGGTCGGTGATTGTGGGCGGAACCACTGCGATCGGTCTTAGCTACTGGGTCTCGAAACGCATTATGCAGCCGTTGATTCAGATGGAGGAAATCACTCAACGATTTGCAGCGGGTCACATGGAAGAGCGTGTGCCTGAAAATGAAATTCCGGAACTGAATCGATTAGCGGAAAGCTTCAACCGCATGGCTCAAGACCTTGAAGGCGTTGAGCAGCGCAGACGTGATTTAGTGGGCGATTTAACGCATGAACTTCGCACCCCGTTAACGGTGATTGAAGGATATTTGGAAGGATTGGCAGACGGAACGATCGAGCCAACTCCCGATATTTATCAACGGCTTGCTAGAGAAACGGTTCGCCTTCGTCGCTTAGTCAATGATCTTCAAGAACTTTCAAAAGCAGAAGCAGGTTACTTACCGATTCAACTTCAACCGCTGCAAATTCGACCTTTATTAGTGTCGATCGTTGAAAAATTCGCAGATCAACTTCTAGACGATAGCCCCAAGCTGAAATTAGATTGTCCCGAATTGCTTCCTGCTGCACTGGCAGATTCTGAACGAGTTGAACAAGTCCTGATGAACTTGGTGGGAAATGCCCTGCGCTACACCTCGGAGGGCAGTATTACGTTACGGGCTTGGTCGGAACCGGACAAATTATGGATCGAGGTCGAAGATACAGGACAAGGCATTCGACCTGAAGATTTGCCGCATGTGTTTGAGCGATTTTGGCGATCGGATCGATCGCGCGATCGCAATTCTGGCGGAACTGGAATCGGACTTGCCATCTCTCGCCGCTTAGTCGAACTGCAAAAAGGCTCGATCGAGGTTGAAAGCGAATTTGGCAAAGGCAGCACATTTCGATTCTGTTTACCGATCGTCCCTGAAAAATCTAAGCTTCTCTCTTTACGAGAATAGTGCCTCTGTCATTTTCTTGTCATTTCGTTGTGATAAGCCAGTCAAACGAGTTCTTTACAATAACAAGGTCACAAACTCCTAACCCCCTTGTTATGCTTCCTATAGCTCTTGTCGTGTTGATCATTGGCGCAATCACTCTCGGAGGACTTACCTCGATGCGCTATCTATTCCCACAGAGTCAGCGCCCCTACCCCAACCGCAAACTTAGATGACGCGATCGACTGCTGCAACCAGCCTAGACGGATTCCCGATCAAGCTCGGCAAAGTCACGCTACAAGTGGCACACTCTCCAGGAACATCTCCCGCGATCGTCTTCGTTCACGGCGGTTTAGGCAGTCGATTAAATTGGTGTTTACAGTGGGATTATTTTCAGTCTCAGGGACAAGAAATTCTCACGTATGATCTAGCCGGACACGGACAATCCGGACGCTACAGCCGCTATTCGGTCGGAAGACATCGGCGCGATCTGACTCGATTAATTCAACATTTCAAACTGCATCGCCCGATCCTTTGCTGTCATAGTTACGGTGTTCCGGTTGGCTTGGAATGGGCAAGACGACACGCAGCCACAGCACTAATCGCGATCGGGGGCGGGACTCACAATCTCACGCCGTGGTGGGAAATTCCCTTAATCAAATTCTTTGCGATCGGCGGTCATCATGTTTACCGCTGGCAATTTGTCCAAGAATTTTTGCGATCGCTGATCGTGAATGAAACTCTGGCACAATTTCACGATCGTAATTCGGTTCCAAATGATGCTCATCCGTATGAAGCGATCGAAGCCTTTTGGGGTTATAACGCGCAACATCATCCGCTGAAATGTCCTGTGACAGTGATTACAGGCGGTGATGATCCGATGTTTCCCCCTACAATGGGTCATGAATGGTTAGCGAATTTGCTACACGATCAGCCTCAGAGCCAGCATATTACTGTTCCAAAGGTTGGACATTTAGTGATGGCGGAAGCTCCAGACGTGGTGAATCAAGCCATTTCTCATTGGATTAATACAGCGTGAATCAATAATTCATTTCGTTCATCACCGTCTGTACAGAATGGTGAATCCGATGAATTAACACCAATATTTGGGAATTGACCCACCGCGAAATCCCCCGATCCATCGCGAAATCCCCGTAGAGATGAGATTAATCGCGTCTCTACACGCCGTCAGGTTAACGCATAACCCGTCGCGTTGATTCTTTGATCAACATTATTTGAATTGGTATAAAACCGAAAGCAATCTTTAAAATGTTAATCGAATCCTAGTATCGATCCACACACAAAACGTTCGATATAGCGATACTACGCACATGAAAAAACTCTAGAATTTTGCCGATCGACATCCAGAAGCGGTATCCTGCTTAAGACCGAAGAAATCAGAACGAGTGTGCTAAAACAGTGTTCTGATTCGATTGTGATCCCGTGGGCGAACCGAAATCGTATGAAACCCTCTTTTGAATTACTCGCTTTAGGTGTGGGAGTGTGGCTGACTGTTGGAGCGATGGGAGCGGCATCCGCTAATCCTGTCTCCCAAGACGACTCGGACTCCTCCCCACAAAACACCACTGAATCCCGTCCTGTTTTGACTCCGCTCACCTTGGGCGCACACCGCGATACTGATGGTGATCCGACTCCACCCTTTGCGATAGCTTCGCTCCATAGAATGTCCGCACTTAGCCCAAATTCGTCGATCGCCCAAGCACCCGAACGAAAACCTGCGATCGCGCTCACAAATCAGCCAACCGCAAAACCCGCTCCGAAGCAAACCACGGCACAAAGGACTCCCGCGCAACGTCCTTCCGCTCCATTACCAACCACTGCGCCGCCTGCGCCTGCTCCAACGACTCCAACCGGATCGCCTCCAACTCCAACCAACCCAGCCCCCGCTCCGACTACTCCCGGAACTGGAGGTGCGAATCAACTCGTTCCAACTCCCGCCTTTCTTGATCCATCTCCGAATCGGTTACAGTTTCCAACTCGACCGGGAGAAGTTCAGATTCGGGCAACCCAGCCGATCAGTCTCCAGCAAGCGATCGAACTTGCAGAACGAAACAATCGTGATTTAGAAGTCGCCCGATTACAAGTTGAGCAAAGTCGAGCAGCGATTCGAGAAGCCAGAGCAGGCAACTTTCCCACGCTCGGACTGACCGCAAACCTAACTCGCTCTGGTAGCGCCTTCATCACGCAAGATACGCAGCAGAATAGTTTTTTAGAACAATTGGGGATCGACTCAGGCGGTAGCGGCTCAACTCGAACGGCATTCAGTACAGGCGCACAGTTAAATTACGATTTGTTTACTTCTGGATTGCGTCCCGCCCAGATTCAAGCCGCAGAACGTCGATCGAGAGCTACCGAATTACAGCTCGAACAGACTCGCGAAGATGTACGGCTGCAAGTCTCAAATGATTATTACAACTTGCAGAACGCCGATTCTCAAGTGGCAATTAACGAAGCCGCAGTCCGGAACGCCGAAGCCAACCTAAGAGACTCTAGAGCGCAAGAAACCGCTGGATTGGGAACGCGATTCGATACGCTGCGAGCAGAAGTGAACTTGGCGAACGCGCAACAACAATTACGGAACACTCAAGCGAATCAAGAAATTGCTCGTAGACAACTCGCCCAGCGTTTAAGTTTGTCAGAATCAGTCTCACTCACAGCGGCTGATCCCGTTCAACCTGCGGGAACTTGGACAATTCCGCTCGAAGATAGCATCGTTCTGGCATACCGAAATCGAGCAGAACTCGAAGAACAATTGGTGCAGCGAGAAATTAGCCAAGCCCAGATTCGAGCCGTCCGCGCTCAAAACGGAGTCACGCTTGGGTTGACGGCTGCCTATAACTTTTCTCGATCGGGGACGGTCGATACGAGTGCGCGAAATTCTGACAGCTACAGTTTAGGACTCCAAGCCCGTTGGAATTTATTCGATGGCGGTGCGACGAATGCTCAAATTGCTCAACAAGAGCGCAATCGTGAAATTGCAGAAGCCCGATTTGCTCAGAACCGCAATTTAGTTCGGTTTCAAGTGGAGCAAGCGTTTGCAAATCTTCAAGCGAACTTGGCAAATATCAATACCACTCAGCAATCGGTCGCACAGGCAGAAGAAGCCCTGCGTCTGGCGATTCTCCGATTCCAAGCAGGCGTTGGAACCCAGAC
Organism: Pseudanabaenaceae cyanobacterium LEGE 13415; assembly: GCA_015206935.1. Taxonomy (GTDB): domain Bacteria; phylum Cyanobacteriota; class Cyanobacteriia; order Leptolyngbyales; family Leptolyngbyaceae; genus Leptolyngbya. The sequence goes on from JADEXW010000098.1 coordinate 9,883, forward strand.
CGATCGGATTAGTGCAGAAGCCGCATTGACTCAAGCGCAAGGCAACCGAGTCAGCGCGATTATTAACTACAATCTGGCACTCGCTCAATTGCGTCGTGCGGTCAGTAATCTGGCTCCTTGATCCATTTTTGGAAAATCCCGGCAAAATGGAGTCTGAGCCTTCTCGATTCGCTGTTGTTCTCAAAAATCGTCTTATGACTCGACCTTGCTTTAATGCCACTTTCATCCTTCGCACTCTCATGCTTTCTGGATTTGGCAGTGTGATAGGGCTTGGCGAAATCGCTCAGGCTCAAACTCCAGCGGTGATCGATCCGATTCCTCAAACTCAGATTGCGGCTCCTGCTGGCGGCGATGCGTTTATCGATCGTACCGATTACAGTTTGGGAGCGACTGAGCGGATCGAACCGGAAAAGTCGATCGCGAAACCTGTTCCCGCTGCTCCAAAATCTTACGCCTCGGATTCGGTTAGCGTGGCTCCGGTTGAAGTGGGTGGATTTAAATTATCCACAAGCGGGATTGGCTGGAGTGCGCCTGCCCCCGAACCTACAAACCCGATCGGTTCTGCCTACAGCACTGTGCAGACTTATTACAATCGCACCGTTCGCCCGATCGGAAGAATTGGAAACGGCGATCTGAAACTAATTTTCCCCTTATCGATTCCAGCTCCGATTACGTCGCTGTTCGGTTGGCGACTGCATCCGATCACAGGAGATGCTCGACTTCATACCGGAACTGATATCGGTGCGCCCTTGGGTACGCCTGTGTTAGCAGCTTTAACAGGTCGAGTCATTATGGCAGATTTCTTTGGTGGATACGGGTTAGCGATCGGACTCGAACACAATGCAGGCGCACAACAAACTTTGTATGCTCACTTGTCAGAAATTTTTGTCAAGCCCGGAGAAATCGTGAAGCAAGGTTCCGTGATCGGGCGAGTCGGCAGTACTGGCAACTCGACGGGACCACACTTGCACTTTGAAGTCCGACAGCAGACCACAGAAGGTTGGGTCGCGATGGATGCAGGTGTTGTGCTGGAAACAGCAATGGCGGATTTGATTAAGTCGATGCAGGTCGCGCAAGCTCCAAAGACTCGTTAATCTTCGACCGTTCCATCCGGTCGAATCATCCCTTGAACGATCGCATCTCTCAGAAGCGCACTACTCATTTCGGCGCGTGTAAAGTTCGCTTGAGTGAGATTTGCTTCTCGGAGATCTGCGCGTCCAAGATACGCTTCGGCTAATACGGCATCGATCAGAATTGCAGCGTGTAGATTGGCACGACTCAGATCGGCGTGATTGAGTTTGGCGCGAGTTAGAATGGCTCGATCAAGGTTCGCTTTGTGCAATTTGGCTTGATTTAAAGTGGCTTCTGTGAGATTCGCAGATTGAAGATTGGCTTGAACAAGTGTCGATCGATTTAATTTGGCATCTTTAAGATTGGCATCGCTCAAATTTGCCTCAGTTAAATCAGCATCCGTGAGAAACGCACCTGTCAGAATAGCTTCACTTAAATTGGCTTGAATCAGTGTTGTTTCTCTGAGATTTGTTTCGGTTAAATTTGCACCTGCGAGATTCGATCGAGTTAAATCGGCTCCGGTTAAATTCGCCCCCCGCAAATCTGCTCCACGTAAATCTGCCCCCCGCAGAATTGCCCCTTCATAAGTTCGTTTTTCTTCTCGAAAATTCGCTCCCCGCAAGTCTACACCGCGCAAATCTGCGCCACTAAAATTTGCGCTTCTTAAATCTGCACCGCTTAAATTTGCATCCAGAATCATCGCAAGTGAAAGATCTGCGCCGCGCAAATCTGCTCCACTAAAATTTGCGCCGTGTAAATCTGTATCGCGTAAATTGGCATTCATTAAAGTCGATTGACTTAGATTTGCGCCACTTAGAACGGCATAAGCCAGATTTGCTTGAGTTAGGTTTGCACGATTCAAATAGGCAAACGTGAGAATCGCATGATTGAGATCAGCTTGAGACAAATTCGAGCCAATTAAATCAGCATTAGTGAGATTGATACCACCGAGATTTTTACCTGCAAAATCTAATTCACCTGCATCGTATCTTTGTAGCAATTCTTGAGC
>JADEXW010000556.1 GCA_015206935.1 Pseudanabaenaceae cyanobacterium LEGE 13415
AATCGATTGGCGGAGGTGATTGAAGGAGTTCAATTTACAGATGGCATTCGTGAGGGAGAACGCGATCATTTAAATCAGAAAAAAGATGCGGCTTAATTCTCTCGTACACCACATTTGACAATATCCCCCTTGTCAACGCTTAGTGTCAGGAGCGTCTTATGCCAAAAAAACTCGGCATCGAAAAACTCGTCTTTAAGCCGTTTGAAAATGAATCTGCCCTGGAGTGTTTCTGTCGATTGCAGTTGCCTGATGAAGAGATTGGTGTTTTACTTCTGCGCGAAGGCGATCGCTACTGCTTACGCTTCGGCTTTCGCTTTGCGGGCATTCATCCACTAATGTCACCCGAACAAGTCGAAGCCGTCTTGCGACGACTCGAAGCAGGATTACGGGGATTACCGCAGGGTGAAAGTCTCCGCATCCATTTTCGTTCTTTTGCCGATGACTCCGTGCGGCAGCAAGAACTCGAAGAACTAGCGCAAGCGACTACGATTCCCGAACTTCAGTTTTTGCTATTCAGTGAGCAGCGTGCTATTCGTGAGTTAACTGAGCAAGGACTAAGGCAGCCAAAAGATATTCTGCTGTTCGTGACTTATACGCTAGAGCCTGGTAAAGCCCATACGCATGACCAGATTGAGCGGATTATTGCTTGGTTCGTCGAGCATTACGAAGCCTTGAAAGGGCGGAAGGAACAGCTTGAAGAACTGCGTTATCATCACATCCTGACACAGGGCTTTAAGGCAGGATATCTGCATTGGAAGCAGCAACTGACGATTCGCATGGGACTCAACGTAGTGCCCATGACCGCAGACGAGTTGTGGGGAGTCGTTTGGTCTCAATTCAATCATTCACAACCCCCGCTCATTCCGCAATGTTTAACCCTCAGAGGCGGAGATCGTGGGGATGATTGGACATTGAGCGAGGAGATCAATGATCCGTTTCATGCCACCACGGTCGCAATTCGGGGAGAGCGGGGAGATCGATCCACCCCAAAAGGCGATCGAGAATGGGCATACGTCAAAGACAAATTTGTCGGCGTGATGACGTTCGATAGTAAGCCTGCGGGCTTTGTTAGCCATGAGCATCAGTTGTATTACCTCTGGCAAGCTGCTAGTCAGTTTGAAGACTGTGAGTTTGTCTTTGAACTCAGTCGTGCCGATGAACACGCCACTCGTGCCAGCTTACAGCTACTCACGCGGCAGAATCTCACCCTGACTGAACGAGCGCAAAACAAGAACAATCTTGATGTGGTCGCTCAACTAAAAGCGCAAGGTGGAGCTGAAGCGCAAGCTAAGATTTGGGAAGGAGCCGCACCGATTTTGGTGGCAGGCGTGGTACTGGTGCGTCGGTCGAGTCCTCAAGCCCTCGATGAAGCGTGTCAAAAACTGAGTAACTGTTTCAATAACGGCGAGTTGAATCGAGAGCGGGAGATTGCCTGGAAAATCTGGCTGCAAACGCTGCCGATTACGTGGCATCGCTTGCTCGATGGACGACGGCAGTTGTACTTCACCGATGAGGCAGCGGGGCTAATGCCTCTCGCGTGTACTGCCACGATCGACCAACGCGGACTCGAACTGATCGCCCGTGATGGCATGATGCCGTTCTATATCGATTTTGTTCGCCAGCATCGCAGCATGATGATTATCGGACAAACTCGTGCTGGAAAATCTGCGATCGGCGCAGGTATCTTCGCGATCGCGCTTGCCTATGGGTTCAACGTGGTGGGGCTAGATTATGCACGAGAAGACGGCACGACGACGATGACCGATCTGATTAATAGCTTTGGTGAAGCGGGTGCTTGGTTCGATGTCGGTACATCTTCCAACAATTTATTTGAGATGCCCGATCTCCGCCATTTGACTCCAGAGCAGCAAGACAGCCGTAGAAACAGCTACCTGGCATTTCTGGTTCGAGCGTTAGAAGTGATGGTGTTGGGCGCTCATAGCGATCGACGACTGGGAAAACGGATTCATGCCATTCTCTGGAAAGCATTGACCTCATTCTTTAACGATGCTGAGATTCAATCTCGCTATGATGCGGCTTATGATCAGGGATTTGGCAGTTTGGCATGGCAACGAATGCCCACGCTGATCGATTTCCTTGATTTGCTAGAACGGCTTGATCTGTCCGGTTTAGTTGTTGTGGGATCGATCGCAGAAGCGATGGCTGAAATTCGACTTCAGCTATTGTCTTGGGTGCAGAGTCCAGTCGGGAAAGCGATCGCACAACCGAGTACTGTGCGATCCAATGCTCAAATCACGATGTATGGAATGCGGAACTTAACGAACGACGATGAGGCTGCTGTACTTGCGCTATCAGCTCAAGCATTGGCGCTGCGACGAGCGTTAGAGTGTTCGGATAGTCTTCTCGTGATTGATGAGAGTTCTGTCCTCTACAAGTACGATGGCATTTCTCAAATCATTGGGCAAATCTGCGCGACCGGAGGTAAAGCTGGGATTCGGACGCTGGTGATTAGCCAAGATCCGGATGCAATTTATAATTCTGCGGCTGGGCAACAGATTCTCCAAAACCTGAATACCCGATTTATCGGTGCGATTCAAAGTACGGCAGTGGAATCCTGCTGTCGCATCTTTGGCTATGACCGCTCGGTTCTGCTGCCGAATACTGACGAGAGCTTCTTACCGGATCGCTCTCGCCTCTGCTCCCACTGGCTCGTAGACGTAGATGGGCGCTTGCAGTATGGGGATTACTATCCGTCTCCTGAACTGCTGGCGGCAGTTGCCAACAACATTCCAGAGCAGCAGGCGCGATCTCGCGTGATGGCACAGTACAGCAACAAGTTTGAAGGCTGGGCTGTTTTTGCCGAGCAATACAGTGCTGCCATCCGCGCTGGTCAATCTTTACAGCAATTAGGACAGTCTCCTTTATCTCTGGGCTATCCAGCTAGTAATGCCGTCGTTCACGATTCAGCTACGCATACAGCAGCATGAATGGTAATGGTTTATGAAACGAAAACGTAGATGGATTCTTTGCAGTAGTGTCGCGATCGGTTCGCTATGCTTCTGCTCGCTCGCAGTTGCTTCCCTTCTTCCTGGTGGACCAGATATTTTCAGTGCGATCAGTCGAGTGGGCTTGAAAAATCCTTTGGAGTCGATTATGGGCGGAGGAAGCAATCAACCTTGGTCTGAATTGCCTGGAAATATTTCCTTGCCGACAGACGGCGGATTGTTTGGTAGCTCTGGTTCCTGGTCTGAAGGACTTCCTGGGCAGGTTCAACAAACGACCGAGAACTTCCTACTATGTCAACTGGTGAGAGACTCAGGCTCACTTCCCCTTGACATTCCTGGTTTGCCAACAAGTCGCTGCTCTAGCCAGTCTGCTAGTTTACCGATCACGCCCACATTTCCGGATACGAGCGGTGTGGCGACTGGTGATGGGACTACAATCGCGACGATCGGCACAACCGGACCGAACCCTTACGAAGTTCGACAAGACCTGCCAGGACCACCGCAAAATGCGCCTCAGTATGATGCGCTTACGATTAATCCGATCGTGCGGCAACGTGACTTGTCTAACTTGTACGATCAAACGCTGAGTCGTTCTACTGCTGCACCAATGGTTGGCAAGACTGGAATGCAATGGATGACAACCTCAGTTCAAGATACTGGTCAGGTGATTCAACATTCACAAAAATCGGCTCAGGCAATCCAGCAACTTGCGAGTGCGTCCAAGTCGATGTCAGTGGGCACTTGTCCACTTTTGGTGATCTAGCATCGAGAGATAGCTAACTTGTAAGCAAGAAGCGCTGCTCTAGTAACTTGATTCCTGCTCGACCATACATCTGTCTTTTCAGGAGCTTCAATCGATTAAT
>JADEXW010000099.1 GCA_015206935.1 Pseudanabaenaceae cyanobacterium LEGE 13415
TCTAGACACAGGTTCAGATTGCACCTTAATTCCACTAGAAATAGTATCCACCTTGCAGCTTCGGCTACTCGGAGCCAATTCAGAGATAAACGGTGTAGGAGGTGGAACGATTCTAGGGTTTGCTTGCTACATCAATTTACAGTTGGATCGGGTTTTACACAAAGCAATTCGAGTTTACGGCTGTCCTCGTGATCGATTCGGCGATCGTGTATTAATCGGACGAGATATTCTTAACCAATGCTGCATTGAATTTGATGGACTCAACTTGATGTTTCGATTTAGTAATCCGTAAGACCGAAACTGATTCTTCAGTCCCCTCCAGTGGACTTTGTTCGATTAGCCCCGAATTTTATTCCGGGGCGGTTGAGTGCAATGAACGAATCCGTTTCAAACAATCCTTAAGCCGATCGCTCAATCCATTCATCCATCTCCAAGAAGTCATTGCAGCCTGTAATTTCCATCAGCGTTTGCAGCATGGCGAGATCTTGCTTTTCCCATTCCGCCAAGATCGCAGATCGATCGTCTTCCGGTGGAAAGTATTTGTAGATTCGCAATCCGCCCCGTCGCCCATCGGGAGCCACCGCACGACCTGTACAAGTGAGCTTCACGCCGATTTTTCCGAGTAGAGTTTGCACAATGGCGATCGGGGCTAGTTTCTCGGTCACAGTGAAGTTAAACAATGATTTCATGTCGTCGCGGCACTCTAATGCAGTAGTAGCAACGAATTGAACGAGATCATCAGTTGCAAGAATCTTTTCTCCGGGTTTGAGAAATTCTAGGATTTTTAGCGATCGTAGTGCTTCAACTTGTGCGGTTAATAGCTTGACATCCTGAATAGAAATCTTTCCATCTCCACGCTCTAGATGATCTTCAAGCTCTTGCATATCATGTAGACGCACATATTCAGAGTTGCGTGTCAGATAGTAATACAAACGGAGTTGCGTATACCAACCATCATCATCTTTGAGTTTGATCTCTGGTGTAATCGTTTCAACGTTGTATTTTTGTTTCAGTTCATGTTTACGTTTGCTATAACGCTTTTGAATGGTTTGATTCGCTTGTTCTTTCAGTTCGTAATATTCTTCAGGTGTAATTTCTGGAGAATCGGAAACCGCGATCGCTTCAGCCGTTTGATTCCGAGTCCGAATCGCAGAAATCACTTGAGCAATACGATCGCACACTTTCAAATCATGCCGCGCTTCTAAGAACTCAAATCCTGGAACAGTTAAAGCTCCAGTTTTTAGCTCGTTTAATGTCTGCTCAGAAATTGGCAATTGTCCAAACATTTTGGTGAGATCATCAGTCACCAATGTCACTGAATGCCCTTCGAGTAACAATCCATTCCGAAATTCGCGACGATAGCGCCACAGAGACGCATTCACTCGTGCAGCCATTTTTGCCCAGGTGCGAAGTGCGATCGGGTTACTTTGCTCATCCAAATCGAAATCGATATCTTTCAATAATGCAATGTTGTACTGAACGGATTTCGTCACGGATTGCGCCACATCTCGATAGTTACAGCTACCGTTACCGATTTTTCCAGGACCGAAATGTGCTGCCCAAATGTAACGGGGAATCGGTTCGCGAACTCGCGCCAAAGCCTGACGGGATTCGGAATCAGGAGTCACACCTTGGAAAATTCCGAACACACCTTTGAAATGATTGCGAATATCGATCGATACTCCAGTCCCGATCGTCGGTGTCGCTAAAACAATATCGTAATCACCGACGACATCATTAATTCGTTCAGCAATGTGATAAGCAGCATGATCAGGATCGGAAACCGTTTCGCTATCAATTCTGAGAATACGTTTATCCGAAAATTGCAGCTTGAGATAAGTTTCTAAATTCTTTGAACTCCAGCGACCGCGAACTTTTTGAGAATCGAGACAAACGAAAATTGCCCCAGTTTGCAGGACAGATTCCATTCGATCGATTAATGGTGCAGCGTTCTTTGTGTCATACAGCGAAACATCCCAAGAAATTTCAGGCTTCCACTCATTCACAACCACCCAAGGATTAATCGGAAGGTCTGCTAATCCACGCAAATAATCGATACTGACATCGGATAAATCTGCGTCTTGTGCAATCACTAACCCATCGGTTGCAAGAACAGTTTCGATCAATTCGCGCAATGTTTCTAAGACTTTGACACGCTGATGATAGCAAGTTGCACTGTTCAGAGCGTGCCAGAGAACCTGTTCCACTTCATCGAGAATGACGATCGCGCCTTCCCATTCTGCTGGATTAAACCGCGCTTTAGAATTCGGATGCAGCGAATCAATGCACAATCCATAGCTGCAAGGATTCTCAGAATTGATCGCATCTGTAATCCAATCGATCCCGATACTGTGGCAAATTGCTTTACCAAGTTGAATTCGGTGAGTGATTACGAGAACTTTGCGGTTACACTCCTTAATCAATCCTTGCAAAGCCGTTGTTTTCCCAGTTCCTTTTGCACTTTTAATACAAGCTAAACCGGACTCTGGATAAGGCAAATCGCCTAGATACGGCTGATTTAATTTAAGGGAAGGTGTATAGGTTAGTGACCATAATTTTGATGCTTGCCAGAATTCAAGCTCGATTGCTGACTCATATAAGTTTGTAAACGCATCAGCACCACGAGCGACAATGAAATCATCAACGCCTTTTTCAACACCTGGCAGTGCAATAACTTTAACTTGACAACCAGCATTGTTTAATAATTGTCCTAAACGAGAAGTAGCAAGGAAGATATTTTGTAAGGTTCTCGGCTTGGTTTCGTAATCGAAACAGATATGAATCGATCGCTGATTTGTCGCAAAATATCTCAATTCTGCAATCAACTGCCGAGTCTCACGCCGATAGCCGCTAAAAATTCCCGGAAGCGCGATCGCTGGATAACCCAAACTCAATAAACATCCCGCTTTCTTTTCACCTTCAGTTAATACGATCGGCAAATTATTCCGCCAAACCCATTCCCAAAAATTCGTAGCTCCGTTAATCGCGATCTCGAATCGTTTCGATACCTGCATCCAAATCCGCATCGGCACATCGAGCAGAATCAAACGGCTCGAACCTTTACCCAGGCTGGGACTGAGATATTTTGCAGGCTTGTTCTTTTCTCGATCGACGATCGGCGTTTCCGCATCCGGCTTAAACCGTCCCCAATCCATTCGCTGCCAGCCATTCAGCGGATCGACTCCACTCACCCACCAGCCGCGAACCGATTCCCGCGCTTGATGTCCGAACCGGATCACTTTCCAGTTTAAAAGTTCAGCGATCGGGTAATTCGCCTCACGAGTAAACGGATCAAACTCAGTATCTTCAAGCGTTCTGACGTTTCGATCGATAATCTCCGGATCGACTCCGCTGAGTAACCATTCTTGTTTGTGATCGGGAGCAAGGTAGCCCTCGATCGCTTTTGCCGCTCCAGAGGGAGCAATTCTGAGGGAAGTTACCATCAGCCCTGCTCCTTCTGGAATAAATTTGCACACGAAACTAGCGCAGAATTGCTGCACCTGATAGAATGTTCAGACATAGAAATCAAGCCCAATCTTTTTTGGGCAAACAAGGTTATCAACCCCTTTGGCTGACTGTGGTAGGGAAGCTTGAGGGGTTTTGCTTATCGAGTTGAAATTCTAGATTGGCGGACTCTGTAGCGGTGGTAGTCGCCCAAAATCGCTCAATCTATTTCGAGACAAACAAGGTTCCGTCGCGGCAATGGTGGTAGACATCGCTCTGACGTGGAAAGCAGATTAACACCGATCCATCAAAGGCTCAATAGGGTGTGGATCAATGCTCCGCGAAAGTTACAGGCATTTTATACGGGCGCGTTAGCAGGAAAATGAGACGACGGAGGAACAGGTAAAGCGCTCCAAAGTTCAGGATTTGCAGGTGGATCGATCGCATAAAATAAGAAGCGTGGATCGTCTGGATCACGGACGCGGGAGTTGCAGAAATCGCGATCGAATTCAGCCGCAGGTGTTACAGACCTCCGTGAACTTACTACTACTAGTGGGGTCAGTGTGGATCATCCCGGCACTAGAACCCTAGATATAGCGCTTACCCTCTAGACAAATCCCAAATGGTAGGGCACTATATGTGGGGTCTAGAATCTCCATAAGCGATGAAAACACTAGAAGCAGCCTTTCCAGTCGATAGCCAACTCTTAATGGTGTTACCCAGAGCCGGGGCATCGGTGCGCAATCCAGATGTGCGATTACCGATTTTGCGATCGGATGTGGACGGCTACTATTTAGAAATGCGAGTCGAGGCAGATTCACAGGATGAAAGTGAATTTGCTGTGATTCGACGAGTGCCGCTAGAGAATTTGACCGAAGAAGAATTGACAGAATTAAAAACTGAATACTCTAAGTTGGATTGGGAAACTTGTGTCACAAAAGGCGTAAGCAATGGATTAGAAAGAGTTCAAGATCGTCGCATTCAAAGAATGTTTATGGCGCTCATGACGTTTCTGAATCCGCGCCAGATTTCGATCGTACTTTATCTCTATAAATTAGCAGCCCAACAGCAGAATGGTGGAACGGTGACGTTTCGATCGAATGACTTGCTCGAAAGCTTGGGATACACACGAACAAAGGATGGCGGGTTTGCATCGAAACTGCGATCGCAATTAAATCGCGATTTAGTCGCACTTCATCGAACTGAATTGGTTCTGGCACAATCTTTCAAAAAGACGAATCAAAATCGTGGTGCAAAAGTTGCAATCAAGAGCATTCTTCGGATCAAAGATTATGAAGTGGATAATGCTCCGAGAGATTTTGATATTACAAAAGCAGCAGATTACACTTACGAATTAGCGGATTCTTACACAATCTCTTTAGAATTCTTCGACAATTCTCGAAATGGGGATTGTGTCCTTTTTCCGAATCAGTTCGATATTACTCAACGACTTGGAAGTAATGCGAAATGTGATTACAAAACGAAGCTATTAATCTATCTTGCAAGTCGGTTGAAATGGGACAGCTTGACCGATGGGCAATTCATTTCCGTCTCAAAACAGTACCTATTTAAAAATCTCGATCTGTTTGGTAGTAATTCATCTCGGAACAATCAGATTTTTTGGCGCACTGTAGACGAATTGAAAGAAGACGGATATTTACTCGGCGCACAGGAACTATCTGGAAAGAATCGGATTTCTACAATTCAATTTCAGATTGATTCCACGAAACTCAAGTGCAAGTAGTATCACACCCCAGAGATCCCTACCAGGCAAACCCAGTGTTCACGCTAAAATCTAGAAGTGTGAATATTGAGAGTAAAAACAAATGGTGCTATTTGGATTTGGCAAGAAGCTTACAGTTCCGACCCCGGATGAAGCGCTAAAAGGTCGATCGACAAAAATGCCCGTTCCCGCGAAACATTTCGTCAATGGTCATCCGTTGCAGCCTCCGTTCCCCGCTGGGATTGAAGTCGCGGTGTTTGGTCTGGGATGCTTCTGGGGTGCAGAGCGCAAATTCTGGCAGCAAGAGGGCGTTTATTCGACCGCAGTGGGCTATGCCGCAGGAGTTACTCCAAATCCGACTTATCAAGAAGTTTGCTCTGGCATGACCGGACACAATGAAGTTGTGTTAGTCGCTTACGATCCCAAAGTGATTAGCTATGAAAAGCTTCTGAAAGTGTTCTGGGAAAGTCATGATCCGACTCAAGGAATGCGGCAAGGAAACGATGTCGGAACGCAATATCGATCGGGCATTTATGTCTACAACGATGAACAGCGCCAAGCCGCAGAAGCATCGCTGAAAATGTACCAAGATGAACTTGCAAAAGCAGGCTACAAAGCGATCACAACTGAGATCTTAGATGCGCCTGAGTTCTACTACGCAGAAGACTATCATCAGCAGTATCTTGCTAAAAATCCGAATGGCTACTGTGGGTTAGGTGGCACGAAAGTTTGCTATCCCGGAGCTTGATCCACATCTTCGCGAATCGGTTCAATCGCAGTTTGAGCCGATTCAAACGCAGGACAATACCCATCCGGGGTCACTTTGAAATTAAACAAGGGTGATCCCGGATTCCAGCAGCGCTGTCCTCGAAAATGCCGACAGCGGAAACAACAATCTTTCTCAGAACTATCCATCCAAGAGGAAGATCGATCATTGTTCTGCGTCATCAATTCCCGCTGAGTCAGTCCCCGCAACACCAGATCTTGACCTTGCCAGCGAGCTTCAATCAGTCCCGTGTCGGAGAGCGATCGCCATCTTGGATCATGCGTAATTGCATCCGGTAACGTAATCGTGACAACGGTTCCAAACTCTGTCAGTTCCCCTTCGTAAGTGGTTTCTGGCGGTGCAGGTTGCAGGAACGTTTCCCCGATCGGTAATTCAACTAAACTTCCCGATGCTGGAGAATGCAGATGATAGCGATTTTGCAATTCGTCCAATCCAGTCAAATCAGCAAGATAGTTCGGATCACCGTGAACAAAGATCACATGCTGCGGACGTAAGTTGTGAATGAACTGCGTTGTACTCGCTCCATCACAATGCTGCGCTAACACATACGTTTCAATGTCGTACTCTGGCGAAATCTCGACTAAGCCTTCCTCTAGATGATGCGGGAGTAAGATTAACCAACGTTCCGGATTGTCTTCGCAGAATTCTTGCCAATCAATTGAAAAATCCGTCAGCACAACACAAGGTGTTTCACCCACCAGCGATCGCTGTTCTGGATGCAGTCTCCGAACTCTCGGACGCACTCGATCGTCCCAGAACAAGGATTGATGTTTGGCAAAATTCTGAACCGATGCAGGGAGATGCGGTAATAGTTCCAAGTACGCATCACACCCGGAAGCCACGGTTCCATCAACCCAGATATCGATGTCCCGTCCGGTGAATAAATGATGGCTTCGGAGCAACATTAACAGTTCTTGTCCAAGTCCGACCATTGGCAGCGGGAGGAGGATTGATTGTCGATCGCTCAATGCCCGACTAATTCTTTCCGCAATCTGATTCTCTTGCTGTCGCCTGTGTGGAAATCTTGCGGTTCCGTAAGTTCCTTCAACAATCACCACATCCGGACGTAATCCGCGTAGTTCCTCCAATCGCAAGCCTTCAACTAATCGCGAATTGGACAAAAAGAAATCTCCTGTGTAAAGAATCGAATACGATCGACCTTCTCGCGGTGTGTAAGTTAATAGAATTGCAGCGGCTCCCGGAAGATGACCTGCTGGGAACAATTCAGCCGTTAAGCCATCCTGAAACTCGACCGGCGATCGCCAAGGAAGTGCATGAACAAACTGAGGAATGCGCCCCGGTTCGTCCAACCAGTTCAGCGGTAGAAGCTGCGTCGTCACTTCACTCGCATAAATTGGCATCTGAGGAAACGCCCGATGTAAACTGAGCAATCCTTGAGCATGATCCGAGTGAGCGTGACTGCACAGCACAACATCTGCGGGCGCGGACACTTCTGAACCTTCATCACCTGAAAGCGCAGACAGATCCGACAGCCCACAGTCTAGCAAAATTCGGTAAGGGCCCATCCGAACGAGAAGGCAAACCCCTTCCTCGCTGTGTCCTGCACCGTAAGGGAAACACTCCAATTGCGTCACGAATCCACCCTAGAGAAACTCAGAATTCATCGAAACCGAATTCGGATTTCGAGGATGGGGAGTTAATCTACCTCGATTTCCGCATTCGAGGATCTATTTTAATGCGCGGAGCCGTTGCCATGATAGTTATCTGTGTCGTAAAAACCATTACGGGTTCCAAAGAATAAACAAGCGACGGTAAAAACGCCAGAAAGAACAAGGAGAACGAGTTTCACATCCATAAGACTCACAACCTTTTTGATCTCAGTATACAAGGGCAACAATACAAACTGATGCTACGAATCTTGAATAATCCTAAAGCCGATCTGCTAATAGCTTAAAAAATCACAGATTAATCTTAGATTCTCCCAGGGGTAGAAGTCTCCAAGGTTTGATTTTGTCGAAAGTTAGATCAATTTCGCGATCTATAGTGCTGATACGACCGCAACACTGCCTATGTTATTGAGGCTTGATCACCTGTCCTCGATCAGTAAACCTAACCGATTTAATTTTCAATGCTCGATTCTGCGTCAAAGTTCGCCGCACACTCCCGAATAATGCTAACTGCTCACAATTCGCCAATGAAGTGAGCGATCGACGTGCCTTCGGAATCGGACGAAAATCGATCGTTGCGACTCCTGATTTCACTTTCACACGATAACCCGCCACATCTAAACTTTCGCTGTTCGCTTTTAAGAGCGTTTTCGCGATCGCTTGCGTCACAGGTTGATTCGCGGGAACGTTTTCTTTCGTCGCAACAAATCGATTGCATTGATTATCGAGCTGGAAAATGTTTACCGCGATCGTCTTCCCAGTGGGTTTTGAAGACGGTTTTGGAGTCGATGCGACTGGCGAAGGAGACACTTCGATCTGGATCGGTTCCGGAGACCGACAGCCGCTTAGTATAAAAAATACCAAATTGAAAATGAGAAACCCTCGAAGCATTTGTGTTGAAACTTTTCCTGTTTTTGAATGCGTAATTGGAAAGAAGAACTATACCAACTAGGGTAGACCATCGATCGAATTCACTTGCGCCAAAAGACGTGATTTTCCGCTCCGTGTTCTCGGAGACATTGTGAAAATGCGATTTCAGGAGTAGCATGTAGTCAGCGATGCCCAATAGGGGTATTGATGTTGCGTTCTTACACATTCATGGACGAAGTCCATTTATCCAACACAGCAAACCTTTCCTAGCGCAGATGCCTCTGGTCTTCTAGCGCGAGGAAGATCGAGGAGGAAAGTTAAATGCTGACTCAAGATAGTCGAGCAACGCTCGCGGGTATCTCGGATTTAAACCGTTTGAAGCTGGAACTAAATGAATTGCCTGCGATCGATGTCGGCGATTACATTACGGGACTTGAACCTGAACAACAGGCAATCACGTTTCGCTTATTGAATAAAACTCAGGCGACGGATGTATTCGAGTATTTGCCGCCGGAAGTTAGAGAATCGCTGCTCGGTTCGCTGCACAATGTTCAAGTGCGGCAAATTGTGGAATCGATGCGTCCGGACGATCGAGCTGAGTTGTTCGATGAGTTGCCTGCTGGAATTGTGAAGCGCTTAGTTCAACAACTTAGTCCCGAAGAACGACAAGCAACCGCAACGATTCTAGGGTATGCCGAGGGAACCGCAGGTCGGGTGATGACGACCGAATATGTTCGACTGCGGGAAGGATTGACGGTTGGCGAAGCGTTGAACAAGATTCGATTGGCTGACCGGGATAAGGAGACTATTTACTATGCTTATGTGACGGACAATAACCGCAAACTGAAGCAGGTTGTCTCTTTGCGGCAGTTGGTCTTCTCGATTCCGGATACGAAAATCGAGAATATTGGCAGCGATCGAGTGATCAAAGCACGTACCGACATGCAGCAAGAAGAAGTGGCGCAATTAATGAAGCGCTATGATTTGTTAGCCGTTCCGGTCGTCGATCGAGAAGATCGCTTAGTCGGGATCATCACGGTCGATGATGTCGTCGATATTCTTGAGCAAGAAGCGACCGAAGACATTCAAAAATTAGCGGGTGGTGGGGGTGATGAATCGTCGCTTTCAAGCCCGATCGAGAAACTGAGAAACCGTGTACCGTGGCTTCTCGGCATTATGGCGCTTTACATTGGAGCATCAAGCGCAATTTCGCCCTTTCAAACGACGATTTCGGCGGTTCCTGTACTCGCTGTGATCATGCCCTTGTTCTCGAATACGGGCGGAACGGTGGGAATTCAAGCCTTAACTGTGACGATTCGATCGCTGGGTGTTGGAGAAGTCACCTCAAAAGATGCACTGAAGATATTGAGAAAGGAGCTACTTGCTGGACTTGGAACTGCTCTTGCACTCGCAATTACGATGTTCATCCTGTCTCTGATTTGGACAAAGCCAGAAGAACGATGGGTGGGAGTGGTTGCAGCGATCGTGATGGCATCGAATAGCTTAGTCGCAGTTACTCTTGGAACCTTGTTACCGATGGGATTAAAGCGATTGAAGCTTGATCCCGCTCTAGTGAGTGGACCTTTAGTTACGACACTGCTTGACTCGATCGGTTTCATCACGTTCTTAACGCTGATTACGTTTAGCTTAAATGTGTTGAAACTTGGAACTTGAGCGCAAATTAGCTCTAGGATGAAGGGTAGTTCATGCGCTCTCTTATGCTAGATCTCACGAAGCTTGCTCAACAAATGCAGGGAATTAGCCAACAGTTGACGCTAGAAGCAACTGCGACTCGGCAAAGACTCGATCGAGCAAATTTGCTCATGGCACAAGCCAACGATCGACAAGCTGAATTAGTCCAAGCTCATGAACTGTGGCGCGATCGACTCAGTTTCACGGCTGCAATTCCGATCGAACCTTTAGATACTCGAATCGCGATCGATCCTGCTCCCGTTGCTCATACCGTGATTGCAACGGATGGATCTCAAATTGCACCAAGCCATCATGAGATCGCTTATTGCTATTTGATCAATGTAGGGCGAATCATTCTGCATTACGGACAGAGCAAATTACCTTTGTTGGATAGCTTGCCAGAAGTGTTCTATCGTCCTGAAGATCTCTATGTTTCAAGGCAATGGGGGATTCGCACTGAGGAATGGATGGGCTATCAGCGAACGGCATTAGAGGCGCAAATTCTGGCAGAACTGGGACAAGCGTTAAGCGATGAAATGAGTGCGCCGACGATTTCATTAGTGGATGGATCATTGATTTATTGGTTTTTGGAACAGATGCCAGCCGAGGCACGCGATCGCATTCTCACCCCGATTCTTGCCGCTTGGGATCAATTAAGAGCGATCGACATTCCGTTAGTGGGTTACATCAGTGCATCGAGAAGTGGAGAAGCGATGAACTTTCTACGGCTCCAAAGCTGTGCATATCTCGCTCCCGATTGTGCGGCGCATTGTAGTGAAATTGCGGACAGAGCGCCTTGCCAAGTGTTAGATCCGCTCAAAGATGCTGCAATTTGGGGAATGTTGCTACAACCTGGAGAACGTAGCCCTTTGTGGAAAAGTTCGGCGCGAATTCAAGAGTTTTATGGCGATCATGCCGTTCACTTTTGTTATGTGAATGTTGGAAGTGAGATTGCGCGGGTAGAGGTTCCAGCTTGGGTTGCGAAAGATTCTGTGATGTTGAACTCTGCACTGAGTTTAGTCCTCGCTCAAGTGCAGAAAGGGTATGGATATCCGGTCGCGTTGGCGGAAGCGCATAATCAAGCGGTTGTTCGAGGAGGCGATCGCGCTCGATTTTTTGCCTTGCTTGAACAACAAATGATCAAAGCAGGCTTGCGGAATGTGGGCACGTCTTATAAAGAAGCTCGGAAGCGGGGTAGCATTGCGTAGAATGAAAAGAATCACAATGCTGAGAGGTTCACATGAATACAGAACTTAGAATCAGCCAGTCAGATTTATATGAGACCGACTATTACTTATGGATTCAAGAAACGATCGAGAAGCTGAAACAACAGAACTATCAGCAGGTTGACTGGGTGAATTTGCTGGATGAAATTGAGGATATGGGAAAACGAGAACGGCTGAGTTTAGAAAGTAATTTGGTCGTGGTTTTATTGCATCTTCTGAAGTGGAAACATCAACCTCAAAATCGTTCTGGAAGCTGGAAGGGAAGTATTCGGGAACATCGTAGACAGATTCTCGAAGCTATCAAGATATCACCCAGTCTTAAAGCTTATCCAAATGAGATTCTTGCAGAATGTTACGAGGAAGCAGTATTGCAAGCAAGTGATGAGACAGGACTACCTGTAGAAACATTTCCTAGCGAATGTTCCTATTCGATCGAACAAATTCTAGAAGCCGATCTATCCACTTTTGAATAAGTTATGGCTTACAGCGACTTCAAACTCAATGAATTACTGAAAACGTTTAATTTGACTTTGAGCGAAAAATCAGATCTTTTTGCATCTGTTCCAAGGGTAGCTTGTAG
>JADEXW010000557.1 GCA_015206935.1 Pseudanabaenaceae cyanobacterium LEGE 13415
CCTATGTAAAGTGCCATACTGAAAAATACGGCAATCCATAGAACTTCTTCTTAGCATCTCTGGCATTGCGTCAGCAATAACACTATGCCTATGATACTGATTTCTAATGCGGTCTCCGTCAGTTTATGCAACTGACAATCTTAAGATTTCCCGCGTTTTAAGGCAGATCAACAGGCAAAATAAAGCCTTTCGGGGGTTTCGATATTTCGATATTGAAATCTATCGCAGTGTAGACCGGAGAGTTTCAATCTTCCGGTAGGGTCAACCGCACTGTTTCCCCGATCGAAAAGGGCGTTAAAATTTGTAAATAAGAGATTCATATTGATTCATCAAAGCCGACCTCAGGAATCTTTCGGAAATCGATCGTCGTCTTCATGAAGAGTTCATATGTCATCGCTTCACGATTTTTTATTACGCTCCCTTATTAGTTGGGTGAGTTTGATCCATGCAAGTTCCTTTTTTTGGCAAAGTTGGTAAGTCGTCGAGTCGCTGGCTGTTGGCGCTACTGGTGTCGGGTGCGATCGCAATTCCAGGGGGTGCTTTTCTTGTTTCCCGTCAGTTCACTCCCCGTCAGGAAACCGCCACAATTCCAGTCGAATCGAAGACCGTCACGGCTCGAATTTCTGCCAGTGGTGAAGTCATCCCGATTCGGACGGTGAATCTCAGCCCCAAAACAGCCGGTAAGATTGCTCAACTGCTTGTCGATCAGGGTGATCAAGTGACTCAGGGGCAAGTCGTGGCGCGGATGGAAAGCCAGGATGTTGAAGCTGAAGTGAATCAGGCGCAGGCACGAGTCGCGGAAGCGCAAGCGCGACTGGATCAATTAAGAGCTGGAACTCGCGTTGAAGAGATTCGACAAGCCGAAGCGGAAGTCGAACGGGCAAGAGGTGAAATTCGACGGGTAGAAGGCTTAGTTGCAGATGCGAATTCGGCGGTCGATTTTGCCCGAACTCAGACGAGACGACAGCGGGAATTAGCGGATCAAGGCGCGATCGCAACAAACGCCCTTGACGAATTTATCCGCCGTGAACAGAACGCAAATCAAACTCTGAGTCAGGCAAGAGCGCAATTGAGCCAAGCCCAGGCGCAATTAAATCAAGCAAATCAACAGTTAGAACAGCGGCAAAATGGAGCGCGACCCGAAGAAATTCGGCAGTCTGAAGCACAGTTAGCTTCTGCAAAGGCACAACTTGAACAAGTGCAAAACCGTTTAGAAGATACGTTCATCCGCGCTCCCTTCTCCGGTGTGATTACGCAGCGATATGCCACTGTCGGTGCATTTGTGACTCCGACAACGCAAGCTACCGCAGGTGCGGATGGTTCGGCTTCGACCTCGATTTTTGCCTTAGCAAACGGGCTAGAAGTTCGGGCGAAAGTGCCAGAAGTGGACATCGGACAGATTAAACGCGGTCAGGAAGTTGAAATTCGAGTCGATGCTTTTCCAGATGAGACATTTAAAGGACGGGTTCGATTAATTGCACCGGAAGCTGTGACAGAACGAGATGTGACTTCATTCTCAGTGCGGATTGATATTTTGACCGGACGCGACAAACTGAAGTCGAAAATGAACGCCAACGTTAATTTCTTAGGCGATTCGATTCCGAATACCTTAGTCGTTCCGACTGCCGCACTTTCGACACAGCGGGGACAAACGGGCGTATGGGTTCCGGGCGAAAATAATAAGCCGAGGTTCCAGAAAGTGACGACTGGACTGAGTTTTGATGATGAGACTCAAATTTTGGAAGGAATTAATCCAGGCGATCGCATTTTCGTTCAACCCCCAGAAGGTCAGAAAATCGATAACTCAAATAACCAGGGCGAATAAGAAATGGATTTCGGTGAAAGCTTAAAAATGGCGGCAAAGACGCTCACCGCCAATAAACTCCGTAGTAGTTTAACGATGTTAGGAATGGTCATCGGCAATGCGTCTGTGATTGCGATGATCGGAATCGGACAAGGAGCGCAGAAGTTAGCCTCTGAGCAGTTTGAATCTTTGGGCCCGAATGTTTTGTTTGTGACTCCAGGAAGTGGACAAGCTCGGCAGCGCACGAATAATTTACCGAGAACATTGGTTTGGGAAGATGCGAAAGCGATCGCAGAACAAGTGCCTTCAGTAGCTGGGGTTGCAGCTCAAAAGACCGCTCAGTTTCCAGTAGTTTACGGCAGTCGGAACTCTTCTTCTCTGATCGTGGGTGCAACTCCTGAATTTCTCCCAGTTCGGAGCTTTGATGTTGCCAAGGGGCGCTTTATTTCCGAAGCGGATCTGAAGCGAAATCAGCGAGTGGTGACATTAGGGGCGGATTTGGCGACTCGATTCTTTGGCGATCGAAACCCGATCGGGGAAGAGATCCGTATCCGAAACGTAAGTTTCAAAATTGTTGGAGTGCTACAAGCAAAAGGATCATTCCTCGGTAGCAACCAAGACGATGCGGCTTACGTTCCTTTGACTACGATGTCGAGTACGTTAACGGGGCGAACTTCTCCGTATGGTTTGGATCTGACCTTTATTTCGGTGTCAGCTAGAGATGAAGCAAGCATTCCAGCAGCAGAATTCCAGATCACAAACTTGCTGAGACGACGACACAAAATCGTGAATGAAGATGATTTCACGGTGCAAACTCAGAAAGATATTCTGCAAATTGTTGGCACGATTACGAGTGGATTAACCGCGATGTTAGCTGCGATCGCTGGCGTTTCCCTTCTCGTCGGTGGTATCGGAATCATGAACATCATGCTAGTTTCCGTGACCGAAAGAACCTCAGAAATTGGATTGAGAAAAGCGATCGGTGCTTCTGGAAATGACATTCTCACCCAATTCATGATCGAAGCCGTGATTCTTTCCGCTGCGGGTGGCTTAATTGGAACGATCGTTGGCGTGGGTGGCGTTGTCATCGTCGCTGCCTTTACGCCACTTGAAGCGATCGTTGCTCCTGCCGCGATCGTCCTTGCTGTAACTGTCTCTGGCTCGATCGGTCTCGGATTCGGTGTGATTCCCGCCCGTCAAGCTGCCAAACTCGATCCTATCGTCGCGCTCCGGAGTGCTTAATCATGCCGCAATCTACAATTATCCGACTAGAAGAAATCACCAAAGTCTACGGAATTGGAGAAACGATCGTTCATGCTCTCGCAGGCGTTGATCTCACCGTTGAACAAGGCGAGTACTGTGCAATCATGGGCGCTTCGGGATCGGGTAAGTCCACCATGATGAACATTATTGGCTGTCTCGATCGACCCACTGCCGGACGGTATTATCTTGATGGTGAAGATGTCGCACAACTTGACGATAAAGCTTTAGCTCACATTCGTAACCGTAAAATCGGTTTTGTGTTTCAGCAGTTCCATTTATTGCCACAGTTAACCGCGCTTGAAAATGTGATGCTGCCGATGGTGTATGCGAATGTGCTGCAAGCGGAAAGACGCGATCGAGCGACAGAAGCTTTGGTTCGAGTGGGATTAGAGAAGCGATTGCAGAATAAGCCGACTCAATTATCCGGGGGACAACAGCAGCGGGTCGCCATTGCTCGTGCGATCGTTAATCGTCCGGTTTTGCTTCTCGCCGATGAGCCGACCGGAGCGCTTGACTCTACAACCACTCAAGAGATTCTCAACATTTTCACAGAGCTAAACCATAGTGGAATGACAGTTGTAATGGTGACGCACGAACCGGAAGTGGCTCGCTGTACTCGTCGAGTAATTTGGTTCAAAGATGGGCAAGTTCTAACACCGTATCTCGCACCTGAAGAAGTGGGAGTGGCAACCGTTGGCTAATTGCAGCAACGCTATAATCTGTTCAATCCTTACTAGAGCAGAATCATGCTT
>JADEXW010000558.1 GCA_015206935.1 Pseudanabaenaceae cyanobacterium LEGE 13415
CGCTTGGTGCTTGTAGCGGTCAGACTGCAACTGGAAGTAAGGATTCGTACAACAATCAAGCTTCTCCAGTTGCAAGTACTCAAGCAGAAGTTCCCAAAGTTGCGGTGACTGTGACTGATCAAGGTTGTGATCCAGCAGAAATCAGTGTCAATGCAGGTAGAACCGCTTTTGTGATCACAAACAAGAGTAGCACTCCGCTAGAATGGGAAATTCTGCAAGGGGTAAAGGTGATTGATGAGCGTGAAAACATTGCACCTGGATTTGTGCAGGAATTGAAGACCACGCTTGATGCTGGCGACTACACGATGATTTGCGGCAAGAAGAGCGGCGCAAAAGGGAAGTTAGTTGTCAAAGCAGGAGCGGCTGGAACTCAGGCAAGCACTCCAGTCGATCAAGGTAAGCTGACAGGCGCGATCGCAGAGTATAAAGTCTATGTGCAAAAAGAAGTCGATCAGCTTGTTACTCAGACTAAGAGCTTAACGGATGCAGTAGCGGCTGGAGATTTAGCAACGGCGCAAAAGCTTTATGCTCCTACGCGAGTCCACTGGGAACGAATTGAGCCGATCGCTGAACTCTTTTCAGATTTAGACAAATCAATGGACTCTCGTGCTGATGACTTCCAGAAAAAAGAAGCTGATCCGGAATTCACAGGCTACCATCGCATTGAGAAAGCACTATTTCAAGACAAAACGACTGATGGCATGAAGCCGATCGCGGAAAAGCTCAACAAAGATGTTTTAGACTTACAAAAGCGGATTGCAAAATTAACGATCGAGCCAAAAAACATGGTTGGTGGAGCAGCAGAACTGATCGAAGAGGTTGCAAAAACGAAAATCAGCGGTGAGGAAGACCGCTATAGTCGGACAGATCTCTGGGACTTCAGTGCTAATTTAGAAGGCTCTCAAAAGATTGTTGAGCTTTTGGAACCGATGATTCAAGCTAAAAATCCTGACTTGCACAAGCAGATTGATCAAGGATTTGAGAGCATTTCGACAACCTTGAAAAAGTACAAAACTCCAGATGGATTTGAGGCGTATGAGAAGCTTTCGGAAAGCGATCGACAAAGCCTGAAAACATTGATTACAGCCCAAGCAGAATCGCTCTCAAAACTCAGAGGGACACTTGGAATTGATTAATCGATGCTGGAGGAATGAGTGATCATTTTTACTGCTTTTACTGGAGTGAGCGACTATGGCGACGAGTTCTAATCAGCCTCAATTTCGGATCGTTCCCCGTCTTACCCGACGTGACTTATTGATCGGAATGGCAGCAGCAGGCGGGGTTGCCGCACTGACAACTTTGGGCTATCGAGCCTTACTGACTCAAGACGATGAAACCACAGATGAAGCTGTCCCGTTTTTTGGCATTCATCAAGCAGGAATCATCACGCCTGCTCCGGCTGCGGCATTGATCGTTGCTTTTGATGTTACGGCTCGAAACAAGTCGGAATTAGTGCAGTTGTTTAAGGGATTGAGCGATCGTATCGAAAAATTGACCCAAGGTTGGGCACCTCCAGCCGACGATCCGAAATTTCCGCCTCCTGATTCTGGTGTTCTCGGAACTAAAGTGTTTCCTGATAATTTGACAATGACCGTTGCTGTCGGCTCCTCGTTGTTTGACAAACGCTATGAACTAGAGAAGCTCAAACCGAAACATCTTCAGCCAATGCCGAACTATCCAAATGATCAGCCCGATCCAGAGTTACTACACGGCGATCTGCTGATTCAGTTCTGCTCCAACACAGCAGAAACTAACATTCATGCGCTGCGTGATATTCTGAAAAATTTTCCTAGCTTAGTTGCAATTCGCTGGAAAATTGAAGGATTTCTACCACCTCATACCCTCAAAAAGCTAGGAAAAGACACCGTTCGGAATCTTCTCGGCTTTAAGGATGGTACAGCGAATCTCAATGCGACTGATGCTAATTTGATGGATCGAATTGTTTGGATGCAGCAGAATAGTGAAGAACCTGCTTGGACAGTGGGTGGAAGCTATCAAGTTGTTCGTGTGATTCGGAATTTAGTTGAACGGTGGGATCGCACACCTTTGGGTGAACAAGAAAAGATTATCGGGCGTGATAAAAAGACAGGTGCGCCGCTAGGAATGCAGCAAGAGCATGACATTCCCAACTATGAGCAAGATCCAAAAGGCAAACAGTTTCCACTCGATGCACATATTCGGCTTGCTAATCCTCGCAAGTCAGAACTCGGCTTAATTCTGCGGCGCGGCTTTAACTATTCGCGGGGTGTGAGTAAATCTGGACAGCTAGATATGGGATTGTTGTTTGTCTGTTTCCAGTCTGACTTAGAGAAAGGCTTTATGACGGTGCAAGAGCGGTTAAATGGAGAACCACTAGAGGAATACATTAAACCGCTTGGAGGTGGCTTCTTTTTTGCGCTTCCTGGTGTCACAGATAAGCGCAAATATTTGGGGCAAGCCTTGTTAGAAGCATCGGCTTAAGCACTTTGCCACCAGGCAGTCAGACCAAATATCAGAAACAGCGCACCGCCAATTCCGGTGATCGTCCGTTCGGAAATGCGTCCTGCAATTAAACGCCCACCGACTACCACAATCACAGTACAGATCGCGTACTTAATTTACTTGACTTGCTGAATGATGCTCATTGTTTGTTCATACCCTTGCTGATTTCCCTGTTGCTTAAACAGATTTGCAGCTTGTTGCAGGTCTTTTAGCACTGAGATTTAACGTCGATCGCATTTCTTCAATTTGCGCTTGATCAATTCTTCATCTGCTACTATATTGAAGAACATCTGAACATTAATTCAGGTATTAAATCATTAGTGCTAAGGTCGTGAGTTACTCAATTCCACCCAAACAGCAAGCTCTGCAATCCTCTGAGGCTCCTAATTGTGAGACTCGTGAAGTACATCTTGATGCAGTCCGACAGATTCAGTCGGAGCTTTTGCCAATATCCAAGGCGCAGCGAATGGCGGAATTTATGGGTCTGCTAGCTGATCCCAATCGGTTGCGCCTCCTCTCTGCTTTGGCAAGTCGGGAATTATGCGTCTGTGATCTCGCTGCCTTGCTAAAGATGAGCGAATCTGCCGTATCGCACCAACTTAGGGTCTTGAAGGCTGCACGAATGGTGGCGTATCGCAAAGAAGGGCGCAACGTCTACTACAGACTTGCGGATCACCATGTCTTCAGCCTCTATCAAGAAGTTATAGCGCACCTCAACGACTCGGAGGATTAACCCTTCGATTTTTTACTTCATATCTGAATACCTGTTCAGAGATTCAAATAGTACGATTAGGAGTCACCATGAAAGCACGGAAGTCCAACCACTCAGGCTGCTGCGACGATGATCACAATCAAAAACCAGGACATTCTCACGATGATGGGCATCATCACGCAGAAGAACATAGCCATGATGATGATCGTGGTCATGACCACGATCATGACCACGGTGGCGGCAGCTTAAAGCAGGAAATTATTGTGGTGGGAATTGTCGTTGCTTTATTTGCGATCGGCATTCTCTTTGAACAACCGCTACATAACACCCCATATTCGATCGCTGAATATGCCGTTTTTATTCCAGCTTATCTACTCAGTGGCTGGAGCGTTTTAACCAGTGCAGGACGTAATATTCTCAAAGGTCAGGTGTTTGATGAGAACTTTCTGATGACAATCGCAACATTGGGCGCGATCGCGATTCACTTGCTGCCCGAAGCCGTTGCCGTAATGCTGTTCTTCCGCATTGGGGAGCTATTTCAGGGCTATGCCGTGGGTCGATCGCGCAAGTCTATCCGTGCGCTCTTAGAAGTTCGTCCGGACACCGTAAACTTGAAAGT
>JADEXW010000100.1 GCA_015206935.1 Pseudanabaenaceae cyanobacterium LEGE 13415
TACGATCGCAAACAGCGTAAACGGCAACGAGTGAAACGGCAGCCAAAATGCCGGAAGCTCGGTCACACCATACAGCGTAAAGAAATCGGGTAGCTGACCCTGAGGAATTTGCAACTGAAGGAACATGGCGATCGCATATCCGCCCAGTGCGAAGAACAATCCATGTCCTAAGCTCAAAATTCCGGTGTAGCCCCAAATCAAATCAATTCCCAAAGCCACGATCGCCAACGCCAAAAAGCGCCCCAACAATCCGACTCGAAATCCTTGTCCAATGCTGACTAACACAAGTGGCGCAATAAAGATCAAAGCAAATACGATCGCAACCACAATTCCAGCTTCAATCAACAGCGATCGACGCTGCAACCAAAATGTATCCTTTTTCACGTCCATTTCTCCCTAGGCATCCACGGTTCGCCCTTTCTGCGGAAATAGTCCCGCTGGACGGAATTGCAGAAAGACAATAATCAATGCAAACACCATCACTTTCGCCATGCTGATGGTTGAGAAGAACTTAAAGAACTCAGACAATGGCGGGAAGAAGCGAAACGCATCGACTAATACATTCGAGCCAATGATGTAGTTTGCCGTCCCGATGACTAACGCCGCAATGATACTGCCGACTAACTTACCGACACCGCCGACCACGACAATCATGAATGTATCAACGATGTAGTTTTGTCCGGTATTCGGTCCCACTGATCCCAGCAAGCTCACCGCACATCCAGCCAGTCCTGCTAGCCCTGAACCGAGTGCAAATGCTAGGGCATCCACTTTCTGAGTGGGAATACCCAAACAAGCGCTCATACTGCGGTTCTGAGTGACTGCCCGAATGCGTAAGCCCCAAGGCGTTTTGTTCAGGAACCAATACACGGCGAACAAGCACACGATCGTCAACACAATAATAAAAATCCGTGCGTAGGATAGTTGAATGCCTGCGATCGACAATCCACCCCGTAACCATCTTGGAGCCGTCACATCAACGTTTTGCGCTCCAAACCAAGGTTTTGTCACTGCCAATCCATAGACTTGTCCGATCGCGTTACTGGTCAACACTGCGATCGTAGCAGACAACGGTAGCAGGATTGCGATCGCCCAACTCCGAACCTGCTCATAGTTCGGACGACGTGACAAAATCCACATTGCTCCGAAGAATAACAGACAGAACATTGCCGCCAGTGTCACGAACTGCCAACTAACACTCCGCACAAATTGTTGCAGAATTAAGCTCACGCCCCAGGTTGCCAGCAGTGTTTCCAGAGGTCGCCCGTAGAGATGTCGAATGACACCGCGTTCTAGCACAATGCCAAATAGTGCTGTGATGATGAATGCTGCAATTAAAGCTACAAAGATGTAACTATCGAACCAAAATCCGCCCAGTGGTTTGAGTGCATTTTGCACCACAAAGGTTGTGTAAGCGCCGATCATCATCAGTTCTCCATGTGCCATGTTAATCACGCCCATGAGTCCGAAGACGATCGCAAGTCCTAGTGCGGCTAACAATAACACTGACCCGACGCTAACACCGCTAAAAATCCCGTTTAGAAGTCCTGACAGCAAAATTTTCTCCGTTGATTGTTCAAAAAGCTGTACCGTAGAGCAACTCACATCAACTTGTAATTGCTAAAGTGGCGACGATCGATATATCAGCGATCGCACCTGTAGCATCGATTGAGTGAATTGATATCAGTTGGTGTTAAGCGGCTTTAAACTTTCCGCCTTTTGTTGGATTAGACCAGTCACAAGAGAAGCCTTTCGTGTCTGTCACGAACTGGTTCCAGGGAGTCGGCTTTACGGCTTCTTTGGTTTCAGACACGATCTTGAACAAAGCATCCTCACCGACTTCACCGATACGAACATACTTCGACAAGTGATGGTTTGAGTTCATCGTCACCTTCCCTTCCGGTGCATCAAAGGTCTGTCCGTAAGCCGCTGCTTTCACTTTATTGAGATCGTCCGCCGTTCCTGCTTTCTCCACCGCTTGCTTCCACAGATACACCATGATGTATGCCGCTTCCATCGGGTCGTTCACCACCCGATCATTGCCGTATTTCGCTTTGAACGCTTCAACAAATTTCTTGCTCGCAGGCGTATCTACTGTTTGGAAATAGTTCCACGCTGCATAATGCCCTTTGAGATAGTCCACCCCGATCGCTTTGACTTCTTCTTCTGCGATACTCACCGACATCGAGGGATACTTGTCGGGAGTCAAGCCCGATGCTTGCAACTCTTTGAAGAAGGCGACGTTGGTATCCCCGTTCAAGCTGTTGTAGATGACTCCACCATTCGGCATCGCTTGTTTGATTTTGTCCACCACTGACTTCACTTCGGTATTGCCCAAGGGAATGTAGTCTTCGCCCTTGGTGGTGCCTCCTAAAGCCGCGAGTTGCGCTTTGATGATCGTGTTCGCGGTTTGCGGGAACACATAGTCAGACCCGACCAAGTAGAAGTCTTTGCCTTTGTTCTTCAGCAACCATTCGACTGACGGTTCGATCTGTTGGTTGGGAGCGGCTCCGGTGTAGAAGACATTGTTCGAGCATTCTTGTCCTTCGTATTGCACCGGATACCAGAGCAGATGTTTCTTCGACTCGAACACGGGGAGAACGGCTTTACGGCTGGCAGAAGTCCAACAGCCGAAGACGGTTGCCACTTTGTCTTGGTCGATCAACTTCTTGGCTTTCTCAGCAAAGGTGGGCCAATCGGAGTTGCCGTCTTCGATCACGGCTTCGATTTGCTTGCCGAGGACACCGCCTGCTTTGTTAATTTCTTCGATCGCTAATTGTTCTGCATCAACGACGCTCTTTTCCGAGATTGCCATTGTGCCAGAGAGCGAATGCAGAATGCCAACTTTAATGGTGTTACCGGATGGGTTCGTTGTATTCGCTGCGGGAGATGCTGCCGGAGCATTCGTACCTACTGATCCCGTAGTTCCTTGCGGAGCTGCACAAGATTTTAAGAGAACGCTTCCCGCAAGAGTAGATCCAAAGATAATAAATTCGCGCCGTCCAAATGATTTTGTCATGTCCAAAAGGTGTAGTGACGTGGTGAACCAAGCTAAAGCGATCGACAATCACAAGACCGTCTCTGCAAAGGAGCGATTCGCAGAACTACCGCAGTTTCAAGTTTCAGTAATAACTCTGAAATACTAGGGCTTGGATTTTCAGGAAATTGTATAGCAAACTACATTTTAAGGATAGTTTTGTTATTTTTGCTTCAGGTTCAGTCCTGCGTAAGTTGACACAAAGTCGATAATTCGATCTAACCCGTGGCTAATTTTGAGGTTTGTAAACACGAAGGGTTTTTCTCCTCGCATCAGTTTTGCGTCTCGCTCCATAACTTGCAAATCTGCCCCAACATACGGTGCTAGATCAATTTTGTTGATCACTAAAAGATCGGACTTGGTGATACCGGGCCCACCTTTGCGCGGAATCTTGTCGCCCCCTGCAACATCAATCACATAGACATTCAAATCCACCAGTTCTGGGCTAAAGGTTGCTGCTAAATTGTCACCCCCACTCTCAACAAAAATTAATTCTAAGTTCTGAAATCGATGTTCAAGTTGATCGATCGCAGCTAAGTTCATTGAGGCATCTTCGCGAATCGCAGTATGTGGACAGCCTCCGGTCTCTACACCAAGGATACGATCGGGATCAAGGGCTTGCGATCGCACTAAAAATTTTGCGTCTTCTTGAGTGTAAATATCATTGGTGACAACGGCGAGGTTGTAGCGATCTCGCATTGCCTTACAGAGTGCATCCACTAATGCGGTTTTTCCAGAACCGACCGGGCCTGCGATCCCGACTCGAAAAGCAGTAGAAACCAGAGTTTGTGTCATGAGACCTTCTTAAAATTTCGCTGATCTTAATGAAATACCACGGGATTCATGGATTACCGTGAAAGAAAATCATCACTTTAGAATTATGCTGCTTGATTTTGCGAAAGAAGGTCTCAGCGGATATCAACGAGTGTTCGATCGACCGCCACAATTAACAAGCATCGCGACAGGTTGGAATGGGATTGGCTTTGGATATGACTATATGCCACCCGGAGAAACGACCGAAGTTGTATCGATGCAACATACGCTTGCTATCTTTACGCATACAAGCCAATCTCAATGCGCAGAGCGATCGATTGATGGGAGGTTCCACCGCGAACAAGTTGCAAATGGCAATATGGTCTTAGTTCCAGCAGGAATTGGCTGTCAGAGTCGCTGGTTTGAATGGGGTGGTGTGATTTTCTTTAGTTTCGATCCCCCGAAATTGCAAGAAGCGATCGAACACTTTCACATCGAACTCATTCCTCAATTTGCACTCGATGATCCGCTGGTGTATCAAATCGGGCTATCTCTCAAAACGATTCTAGAACAGGACGGTTTTGAGAGTCGGCTCTATGGTGAGACATTAACAAATGCGTTGATAGTTCATCTAGCAGAGCATTATTCAAATCGAAAAGTTTTAATTCAGGAATATGCTAACGGACTGTCTCAACCTCGTTTACGTTGTGTTGTTGATTATATTGAAGCTCATCTGGATCAAGATTTGGGACTGAGTGAATTAGCAGCGATCACGAAAATGAGTCCGCACTATTTTTCTCAACTGTTCAAACAAGCAACTGGAGTGACACCGCACCAGTTTGTGATTCGTGCGAGAGTCGAACGAGCAAAGGAATTGTTAGTAAAAGGGGAAATGTCGATCGCTGAAGTGGCAAAACAAGTCGGATTCGTTGACCAAAGCCACTTGCATCGACATTGTAAAAAACTTCTCGGAGTCACACCCAGAATGATTCAAAGATCGTAGGAAGAATCTACAAAAAACAGACGAATCTACAAGACTCGCTTTAGTGAATTGCTGATAGTGAAAATAAACATCAGGAGTTCAACCAATGGGCTGGATTGAAACCAAAACTGAACCGATGGTGATCAACATGGGGCCTCACCATCCCGCGATGCACGGTTGTTTTCGCATCATTGCCACATTAGATGGCGAAGACGTAATTGATTGTGAACCTGTCATCGGCTATCTTCACCGTGGCATGGAAAAAATCGCTGAAAACCGCACCACGACAATGTTTATTCCCTACACAAGTCGATGGGATTACTACGGTGGAATGTTCAACGAAGCGGTTACTGTCAATGCGGTTGAAAAGTTAGCTCAGATTGAAGTTCCAAGACGTGCAAAATACATTCGGATGATCCTGCTAGAACTCACCCGAATCGTGAATCATTTACTGTGGTTGGGCCCCTTTGTCGGAGATGTCGGAACACAGGCGCTATTTTTTCCAACATTGCGCGATCGAGAATTAATCCTTGATCTTTTTGAAGCTGTCTCCGGCTATCGCATGATCAATCACAACTATTTCCGCGTGGGAGGAGTTGCCGCCGATTTACCGTATGGCTGGGTAGAGAAGTGTGCAGACTTATGCAACTATTTGCCGCCAACATTCGATGAATATGAGCGATTAATGAGCGACAACCCGATTTTCCGTCGTCGCACAGAAGGGGTAGGAATTCTCGATCGAGACACTGCGATCAATTGGGGTGTCACTGGGCCGATGCTCCGAGCTTCCGGCGTGCAATGGGACTTACGCAAAGTGGATCACTACGAATGTTATGACGAACTCGACTGGGACATTCAGTGGGAAACTGCTGGCGATTGTTACGCTCGCTATATTGTCCGAATTCGAGAAATGCGCGAGTCTGTTAAAATCATTCAGCAAGCTCTGAAAGCGCTACCGGGTAAAGCTTACGAGAATTTAGAAGCAAAACGAATAGAAGCAGGTTCCAAATCTGAATGGAATGGATTCGACTATCAATTCATTGCTAAGAAAATTGCCCCCACTTTCAAAATTCCGAAAGGTGAACACTACGTCAGAGTTGAGTCCGGTCGAGGTGAACTGGGAATCTTCATCATTGGCGATGACAATGTATTCCCGTGGCGGTGGAAGATTCGCCCTGGAGATTACAACAATTTGCAAATTCTTCCTCAATTGATTCAAGGAAACAAAGTTGCCGATATTTTTGTAATTTTGGCAAGCATTGATTTAGTCATGGGGTCAGTCGATCGATAAAAAACCCGACATAATGAGAACAATCAGCGAAATCGATCGACACCTGCTCGAATTTCGCTGTATCCTCGAAGAGAAAGTTAGGGATCAACGATCGTGGCTCCAACAAAAGGACAACCAGTTTCTAAGGGCTTTGGGGTCGGGCTGCAAATCTGGCTCTTGTTCCTGATCAGCCTCTATGGTTTGGGCTATCCTGCGCTCTACAGTATTGCGCTGGGTGCGATCGGGGGAATTGCCAGCGGTTTTATTGTCGATTGGTGGTTGACCAAAGAAGAAAATATCGAACCCACCCGCAGACCTGCCAGCGATACAGGCGTTGAAGAAGAAACGCGCATCCGCAAACGTCGCTCCAATTCGGCTTTGCATCATCGCAAACGCCGTAAAGAGCGCGAACCTGTGACGATGAGATCGATTACAAAATTCTTCCAGCGTCCCCAAGAAAACCGCAACGAAGATAGTTAATCCCCCAAATCAAAAATAATTTCGTAAATTGCTCCAGCGTTCAAGCGTTTTAGAGCTTGGAGATGTGCGATCGCATCATTGCGTTTTCGACAGCGACAGACGACGATTCGCTGCATTTTGGGCAAGAGTCGAACGATGCACCAGGGAGAAAGCCGCTCTTGATAAGTCATCGCTCACCTCCACAGCAGAATGCAGAAGTTTCAACGCATGACAAAACTCTTGGTATCATGTCTGTACCTCATTTGTGGGTGCGATCGCTTAAAGGTTTCCAGGCTAGAGAGCGATCGCTTTAAGTTGTCTGTGTTTATTAAAGGATGCAGTTGCATCCTTGTCAATGATCAAAATGGGATTTGTTCGCCTCAAAATTCGAGAGTTCGCCGATGAGCGAGGCTGGTCACTTAAGGAAGTCTCAGAGCGGTCTGGGGTGAACTACAAAACGGTTGTAAGCTACGTGCGTCGCGATCGTATGGCAATGGTTGACCTTACTGCTGTGCAAAAGTTAGCGCGAGCGTTTGGAGTGTCGATCGAGGAACTCGTTGAGATATTGGAAGAGTAGCTGGCGAATCGAATTCGCGCCTATACAAACAGAGTCCGCCTGACGCGGACTACCAAGGATAAGTTGTTTGTATCGCAGCAGATTCGATCGCTATCCGCACTGTCCCCGCTGTCTCAACAGATGATCACATAAAACTAATGCGACCATCGCTTCAACCATTGGAACCGCTCTTGGCAAGACACAAGGATCGTGCCGTCCCTTCGCCGCTAACGTCACCGCTTCTCCCGTATTCGTCACGGTCTTCTGCTCTTTACGAATGGTTGCAGTCGGCTTAAATGCTACTCGAATGACGATATTTTCCCCGTTCGAGATGCCGCCTTGTACGCCGCCCGATCGATTCGTCACCGTCCGAATTCGCCCCGCTTCATCGGTGTAAAACTCGTCATTATGTTCGCTTCCGGTCATCATTGTCCCAGCAAATCCAGAGCCGATTTCAAAGCCCTTAGTCGCTGGGAGTGACATCACTGCTTTGGCTAAATCTGCCTCTAGTTTGTCAAACACAGGCTCACCCAATCCCATTGGAACCTGACGCGCCACACATTCAACCACGCCCCCGATCGAGTCTCCTTGTCCACCCATCTGCTGAATCAGATCGATCATGCGTTCTGCACAGTCTGAATCAGGACAGCGCACAATATTACTTTCAACTTGCTCTAGCGTTACGGTGTTTGGATCGATCGCGCCTTCAAGATCTTTAATTCGTTTGACATAGCCAACAATCTCAACTCCAAATTGGCTAAGAACTTTTTTCGCGATCGCACCCGCAGCGACGCGCCCGATCGTTTCTCGCGCGGACGATCGACCACCCCCTGCAACCGCTCGAATGCCATATTTCGCATCGTAAGTCGCATCGGCGTGAGAAGGGCGATACTTCACTGCCATGTCAGTGTAATCTTGCGATCGCTGGTCTTTGTTGCGAACCAAAATCGCGATCGGCGTTCCTAATGTTTTTCCATCAACAATTCCAGACAGAATTTCACAATGATCGGCTTCATTTCGGGGCGTTGTAATCTTGCTTTGACCCGGACGACGACGATCGAGTTCGACTTGGATTTCTTCAGCCGAAAGTTCGATCAACGGAGGACAACCATCGATTACGACTCCCACTCCGCCGCCATGTGACTCACCAAAAGTACTGATCCGAAATAAATGACCGAACGTGCTACCCATTTTGGATTTTTTGTGAATTTTCTGCTTGATTAAGGCTTCGATCGTACCGGAAAAGTGCCTATCCCAAGATAGATCCTCAAATTTTGTGGATCTTCAGCGATCGGATCTCGTCTGTAATAAAAGGGGAATTCAATAAACTAATGATGTCTTTTTTAAGAAATTCGGTTCTTGGTGTTGGAATGGCGCTTCTGATAAGTACTCCAGCAATGGCGGCTGAACGGGTCGTTTTCAAATATAGAATTTTGCGCGAATCAGTCTCAGTTCCAGAATTAGCGACATTTGCTCAAACAGGTGAAGCTTCATCAAACTTGCAGACCTATTTTCGCTTATCTGGTCAACGTCCTGAAACGGTTCGCACTACTTTAACGCGACCAATCAAAGTCGATCCAGTTTTGCTCGATCGTGTTCTCAATAGCCCGATCGGGAACACTGTTTTAGACCAATTAGGGCAAGCCATCCAAACTCCAAGAGGAGGAGCCGAACGCCAAGCCCTTAGAGCCGCTCTAACGCTATCTGCAAGCGGAGATAACACAATTACACTGGTGGAAATTCTACAAAACTATCCAACTCAGGAAGTGATTGTCGATGGCGATCGAATTGAAGGGGCATATCGTCGATTGAATAACTTTATCGATCGATTACGCAATCCACTCCAAAACATTTTCCGCTAAAAAACAAAGCAGTCGATCCAAGCGCGATCGACTGCTCTATTTAGAAACTAGAAAAACTTAGTAAGCCAAGGTTTCAAGCGTTTCGCGAAGGTATTGATGTACCAACATATCTAAATCGGTTTCCTGAGAAGTTCGATCGATTTGCCAACGTTGGAATCCGGAACTTTCTGCGATTGCAAGTTTCAAACTGTCCCACATTTGGGAGTCACTGAGTTGGGCAGGATCAACCGGGTTTGCTGAAGAAAAGGAATTTGCCATGAGATACCTTGGTGTGTGAGAGCAACAGACGATCGGGAGCATTCTAGCAAACGTCTGCAATATATCTAGGATAACTTACAGATTCGTAGTGTCTGTGCCCGTGGCGACATTTTGAGCAAAGCGATCGTATATGGCAACTCTGAATTAGTTGTGGGATGCGGGATTGATCGTGCCCCCTAGCCCCCAAGTTTGGGGGAACAAGAAAGAATCTTAGCCCCCAGAATTGGGGGTTTGGAGGCATTCCCGCATCTCATGACTCAAACTAGATTGCTATATGTCAAAATTTGGCAAATATCGAAATTTGGTATGAAACGCTTTTTCTTTTTGAGTTTAATTGCGATCGTCACTGTTGCTCCGGTTGCGCAATCTTTTCCACTCGATCGAACTTCTCAAGGCATGGTGACATCCGCACATCCGTTGGCTTCTGAGGCGGGATTAGAAATGCTGAAGAAGGGCGGAAATGCGATCGATGCCGCAGTTGCAACCACGTTAGCTATCTCGGTTGTGGAACCGTTTTCAGCGGGAATTGGGGGCGGTGGCTTTCTTTTGTTTCATCAAGCTCAGAAGCAAGAAATGAAAGCGCTCGATTTTCGGGAACGTGCGCCGCTTAAAGCTTCTCAGAATATGTACTTGGATGCTCAAGGAAAGCCACGTCCGAATGCAAGTACGGATGGATATTTAGCCGTTGCAACACCCGGAACGATCGCGGGTTTGTATCAAGCTCACCAGCAATACGGGAAATTGCCTTGGAAAACGGTAGTCGCTCCAGCGATCGCTCTCGCGCAATCCGGATTCCCAGTGACCCACCGATTCACAGAAGCGACCGCATCTCGAAAATTTCAGAATGCAGAAGCTCAACGGATTTTTACAAGAAATGGCAAGCCTTATCAACCGGGTGAAATTCTAAAACAGCCTGATTTAGCAGCGACACTAAGCGCGATCGCATCTGATCCAAATAGTTTCTATCGCGGTAAGATTGCGACTGCGATTGCTCAAGATATGCGCTCTAATAACGGCTTGATCACGAGCGAAGATTTGAAACAATATCGCCCGATTTGGCGCACTCCAGTTTGTGGGAATTTCAGAAAGTCGCGTGTTTGCTCAATGCCGCCGCCTTCTTCGGGAGGGGTTCATCTTCTACAAATTCTCAATCTGATTGGTGATACTGACCTCAAAACATTAGGCTGGCGAAATCCTGATGCGCTGCATTTATTAGCGGAATCGATGCGAATTGCTTATGCCGATCGAGCAACTTACTTAGGCGATCCGGATTTTGTCAAAGTTCCAGTCAGCGCTCTCATCAGTCCTGAATACGCCAGACTGCGACGACAAGAAATCAATCCTAAAAAAGCAGCACCTTCAATTAAACCAGGCGATCCAGCAGTCATCCAGAGACTTTCACGCGAATCCACTGAAACGAGCCATTTAACCGTTGTGGATCGCGATCGCAATGCAGTCAGTCTCACCTTTACAATCAATTTAGGATTCGGTGCAGGAATCGTCGCGAAAGGAGCAGGAATCGTTTTGAACAATGAAATGGACGACTTTGCGATCGCTCCCAATACTCCAAATGCGTTTGGATTAGTCGGTGGTCAAGCGAACGCGATCGCACCTCGAAAAACACCCCTTTCCAGCATGACTCCAACGATCGTCACTGAAAATGGCAAATTTCGGATGGCAGTTGGCGCTCCGGGTGGCAGCACGATCATCACCACTGTTTTACAAACGATTTTGAATGTCTTGGTGTACGACATGGACGTGAGAAGCGCGATCGCATCTCCTCGAATTCATCACCAATGGCAACCCAATCAATTGAATGTTGAACAACGGGGACTTGATCCGTTAACGATCGCAGAATTAGAGCGGCGCGGACATACGATTCGACAACGCGGCAAATGGGGAAATGCAAATGCGATCATCGTTCTGCCGGATGGTTCGCTTGAAGGAGCGGCTGATCCACGCGGTGAAGGTGTTGCGGCTGGATATTAAAAAAGGAGCGCCCAATCGACGCTCCCTTCAAATTCTTGATTCAGTTACTCGCCCCAGCCATCGTTTCGATTCGTATCGACCGGGCGGTAGTCTACATATCCCGCATCATCAGGCTGGTTAATATCTTCGATCGCATTATTCCGACGGGGACGCGCATTACTTCTCGACGAATTGCGACGAGTCGGACGAACATCTTCACGCGGCTCATCAAATGACTCTTCCCGACGCGACGATCGCGGATTTCTGGATGCAGGTCTTAAGCGAGGTTCATCTGCGCGGCTCGATCGTTCACGAATCGGCGGACGCTCATCCTCATACTCGTCACGCACAGGTCTTCTGCGATTACCTTCCCGCAGCGGAGTGCGTGTGTCACGATTCGGAAAGCTCACGGTGTAATCGTCTTCAAATGCTGCCCGGTATTCCGAACTCACAGGTCGATCGTCATCTACGATCGGAGTGGTACGTTTTGCTTGCTCGGTCGAGATCTGACGCAATCTCAAATTCTCAAACACAAAATAGATTGCGGCTCCCGTCAGCAGCACTTGACCGAACTGCATAATCGGGTCAAATCGCCAGCCATAGAAGATCAAAATCAATCCACAAAGCAACCCGACTGCCGAAAAGAAAATATCGGTATCACGGGCAAGCTGAGGACGAAACGATCGCACAGCGTAAAGGGAAGCCCCGCCCACCGCCAGGACAATCCCAGAGATACTTGCCAAATTAAACTGAAAATTAACCATGTCTGGTCTCCAAGGATAAGTCCATGTTAGCGG
>JADEXW010000559.1 GCA_015206935.1 Pseudanabaenaceae cyanobacterium LEGE 13415
TCTGGTTAAGCCAGCAGCTTCCAATTCGGATGCCACCCTTAGTTCCACAACCCACTTTCGCGTTGCTCTTGAACTCATCGTAATGACTTCAACACAAACCTACACCTGTAAGGGCTAGGGGGCACGAGCAACCCCGCAATTCACGACGCATTCAGAATGACTAGCTTCGATCGCTTAATCCGCCAAGTAGCGCCAATCCACCCAGAACCGCTGCGGCGAGAACGCCGATCGAGAATGCAGGAGTCTTATCAATGTGATCTAAGAAGCTCGGAATTTCAAACTTCTTGTAGTCACCATCAATACGATCGTACCCCGGTTCTTCGATCGGCTCAAAGAGATTGTTCGGATCGTCTTCGCCTTTTTCAACTTCTGTCCGCTGTAGTGGGAAAGCAAATGCTAACAAAGCTAAATCTACTAATCCAGGTGAGATGCGCTGAACGACATCGAGAATCTTACCAACATCGCTAACAATGTAATCACGGACTTCATGTTCAGCCGCATACAAAATTGCATCACTCACTAAGCTAGCGTTGTAGAACGGAGGAGGAGCCATCGGCTTTACACCCAGCTTAGTTTTACCTTTGTTGTAAAACGGGGTGTTAATCACACCAGGCATAATGTTGGCTACGTTGATTGGATAGCCTTGGTGCTTTAGTTCGATTCGTAGTGCATCAAGCATTCCCATAACACCATGCTTAGATGCCGAATAGGGACTTTGATAAGGCAGCGATCGACGTGCCTCAACGGAAGTAATGCCAATAAAAGAGCCACGTCCTTCTTTTTTGAGCAATGGTAATGCCACCATCGCACCATAGACCTGACCCATGAAGTCCACATCAACCACCCGTTTGAATTCTTCGGGCGTAATGCGATCGAAGGTTGCAAACATTCCCGTCGCAGCCGCGTGAACCCAAGTATCCACTCTGCCAAAACGATCGACGGCTTTATCTCCGATCGCTTTCACTTGCTCGAAATCTGCCACATCTGCGACAACCGCGATCGCTTCTCCACCGCGTTGATGGATTTCTTCAACCAGTGTTGCTAATCCTTGCTGACTGCGTGCAGCCACAACCACTTTCGCACCGCGTTCTGCAAATTTCAGAGCCGCATCCCGCCCAATTCCACTTGATGCGCCAACAATGGCGACGACTTGCTGATTAATCGGTTTTAAATTCATGATTCTAAGTAGTAGTCATCTTCTCTACGGTCTGTGTAATCTTCCGAAGAGGAAGGCTCAAGCTCCCATCTCCGCTCATCTCGCCCTTCTAAAATCTCATTGGTGTGCAGATAGTTGTAATCGCTCATTTCTAAGCCCACTGCTCGACCCAAATCATCCACAATGTCCATGTCTGGAGTCGAAACAGTGCCACCAACCGATTCATCTCCAACCGCATTCGCTTGCTCATAGTTGGCATCAATATCGCCACCGGTTAACACTGCCGAAGCTTCATGAAATTCGCTCGCTCGATCGAGCATCGTTCGACCGCCGATCGTATAACCGGGTAGTTCTGCAACTCCGGTTCCATACGATTCTGTGTATTCTTGTGGGATATCGCCGTAATCCTCTTCAGGTTCAAGCTCTTCGTTGTCTTCGTCTTCAACATCGCCGCCTAAATTATGCAACGATGCCTCTAGATCTGCTTCGTCCGAGATATCTTGGTAGCCTGGGTTATTGCTGTAAGTCATCGTGGTTCTCCCGCTCTAAGGCATCGCACAGATATAAATTAACGAACTGCAATCAAACTCAGACTCTTCACATAGAAAGTTCCTTGATCCGTCTAGAGAAGGAGATTTGCTTCTGTCATCCGAATGAGGAGCGATCGCATCTTTCTTTCTACTGTGTAAAAAGCCGATGCAACCGAAGACCAGTCTAGACACAAGGGAGACGCAGCAAATGGTGATGGACACGCAACCGAAGAAGGTTGCTATTTTAATTGAACAAGGCGTTGAAGATGCGGAATTTCAGCTTCCCTACAATGCGCTGAAAAAAGCTGGAGCCGAAGTGGTAGTTCTCGGCTCTCGTGTGAATGAAGAGTACAAAGGTAAGCAAGGGAAGCTCAATATCAAAGCGGACGCGACCACAACGGAATCGATCGCGACTGATTTCGATGCGGTGATTATTCCTGGAGGTCATGCACCTGATCAGATGCGGACGAACATGAAAACAGTGCAATTTGTAGAAGATGCACTTGAAAATGGGGTGTTAGTTGCATCAGTTTGCCACGGTCCGCAAGTCTTAATCGAAGGCGACATGCTGGATGGGGTTCGAGCAACTGGATTCCGAGCGATTCGCAAAGATATGCAGAATGCAGGGGCAGAGTTCGTTGATGAACCTTTAGTCATTGATGATAATCTGATTACCTCTCGTCGTCCGGGCGATTTGCCGATTTTTGTGACTGCAATTCTGCAAGAGTTAAATCTAAGCATTCCAGATACAACTTTGCCCCCCATCAGCGATTTAGATGCTGGTTGGTGGAAGCTGGGCGAAGAATGGGGCGGTTCTAGCAGAAGTGAAATTGTCAGTGCTTTGAACACTGCGATTCAAGGTGAGCGTTATAGCTTGGAAACCTTCCAGCATTACTATGACAATGCCACTGATGATGCAATGAAGGAACTCTTTCAAGAGATTTTGCAGCACAAAAATCAGCATGTTCAACAGTTAGAAGCGCGGTTAGCAGTATTCAATGAAACGCCTTCGCTTCCTGCGGCAGTGAGCAACATCTATGCCAGCATCAAATCGTTTTTCCAAAATGATCAAACGGATGTTGAAATTCTGCGACGAGCATTAGGCGACTTGCAAACCGGTGTCGTCGATACCTACAACTTGCGGAACAAGCTCACTGATCCAGCAACCGTTGAAATTTTGGATCGAATGGAAGTGACTTTGGCAAGAGACGAGCAGCGAATTGCAAATCTCTACAAAGATCGATTGGGCGATCGTACTCCCCAATCTCCTAAGCCCTCAAGCCGTCCTGCGGTCACGGGCGCATAGTCCTCTAGAAGTCGAAGGTTTCGCTACTTTCGGCTTCTCTCTTTCAATTTACTGTGAGTTGCTATGGAAACTGAATCGAACAAAACCATTAATTCTTCTGAACAGCAACCGATGACCGATACCGAGAAATGGGCATCGATCGTCGGTGGTAGCGCAATGGTACTTTTCGGACTACAAAAACGATCGCTCAGAGGTATCCTAACTGCGATCGCGGGTGGTGGTCTTGCTTATCATGGTGCAACTGCGGATAAGAGCCTGACTGATAAGGTTAGTGATGCAGTTGGACTAAATAAAGCTCTGAAAGTTGAAAAGACTGTTACGATCGATCGCCCTGCTGAAGAACTGTATAACTATTGGCATGACTTTGCGAATTTGCCAACCTTCATGAAGCACGTTAAATCTGTGACCGTAAGTGAGGGTGGAAAGCGATCGCATTGGGTAGCAAATGCGCCTCTGGGTCAAGAAGTCGAATGGGATGCGGAAGTGATCAAGGATGAGCCGAATCGTTTGATTGCTTGGGCATCGATCGAAGGTGCTGATGTGGATAATTCGGGGTTTGTCAGATTTACACCTGCACCAGGCGATCGAGGAACAGAAGTAAAAGTGGTGATGGAGTACGAGATTGCAGGCGGTCGATTGACGGCAGCTTTGGCGAAATTGTTTGGGGAAGAGCCAGAACAGCAGGTGGGCGATGAACTACGCCGATTTAAGCAATTAATGGAAGCAGGTGAGATTGCGACTACTGAAGGGCAACCTCGCTGCCAGTGATAGTTCTTAGAGGATGTTTGAAACGTAATCGTTTGCTGCATCACCC
>JADEXW010000560.1 GCA_015206935.1 Pseudanabaenaceae cyanobacterium LEGE 13415
GTCAGGAGGCGTAACGATGATTGGCAAAATTGGAGCAGGGGGTATTGCTTCTCCAAGACTGACATAAGAATAACTGCTCATCGTTGTAGGTTAGGCATGAAGCCTCGGACAAAGAGTTTTGGATCTTGGTGGAGAACTTGTTTGATCAAAATGTCTCGGTAGCCATATTTCTTGTAAACTCGTTCCGCTAGATTTTGTTCATTCTGATCGTGGTCTAATACTTCGTTTTCAAAGGCGATGAATTCTCCAAGGTATTGTTCGAGTAAGTGCGGTTTCGCTTGCTCAAATAAGGCTTCTTGCTGTTGAAGATAAGTGATTCGCTCAATATTAATGCCATCTATTGAAGATAAATTCATCATGGTTCCCTCAAATCTCTGACTTTATTTTAGAAGCAGAATTGCTCCCCACTCCCTACTTTCACCCTCGCATCTCCGCAAAGCGATCGAGCAATTCCCGACGCAAAAACCGATCTTCGTCTGCCAATGCGTTGCAGGAGTCGGCGTTCGGTGCAGTAGTTGAGGAATTTTGGCAT
Source organism: Pseudanabaenaceae cyanobacterium LEGE 13415 (assembly GCA_015206935.1). GTDB lineage: Bacteria > Cyanobacteriota > Cyanobacteriia > Leptolyngbyales > Leptolyngbyaceae > Leptolyngbya. The sequence goes on from JADEXW010000560.1 coordinate 533, forward strand.
AAAATTAGACTGAAGTATCGAAAGCAGAGTTATGAGTGGAGAAGTCGCGATCGCAATCGAAAAACTCAAAACCTTATCTGCTGAACAGCAACGAGAGGTACTAGATTTCATTGAGTTCCTGCAAGCCAAAACGCAGCGCCAATTGGAAAATGTACCGGAACAGGAACGATGGCTTTGGCAAAATCCGACCGCGATCGCAGCGGTTCAACGGGGTATTGAACAAGTCAGAACGGGCGATCGCCATTCGTTGGGTTCTTTTGCTCAATATGCTGATCTGGAGATCGAGGATTGATGCAATTTCGACTCGAATTCTCGAAGGACGCGATCGAAACACTGGCTGAGATTGAACAACTCGATCCTAAAAAGCATCGCAAGATTCTGAAGACTTTGGGATTGCTGGAAACAAACTTGCGTCACCCCAGCCTCAATACGCATAAGTTTGATTCTTTAACGGGACCAGAGAATGAAGAGATGTTTGAAGCCTACGCTGAAAACAAAACCCCAGCGGCATTCAGAATTTTTTGGTACTACGGACCTGAACAAGGCGTGATCACTGTGCTGGCGATTACTCCCCATCCTTGAAGCGGTTTGCGACTTTCCAATCTAAACTTTTAGATTAGCAATCCGAATTGCCACGCTGAACTGCGGTCAAATCGCCACCCGCTTGCGACATCTGAACCTGACTACCTGTGATATTTCCGCCGATCGATTGTGACTGAGTTGGGTTTTCCGAGGGCTTCTTTCCAAACATGATCCATTCTCCTGGTTTTTCCAATTGTAGAAATGAATTACGTTTTGCGGTGTCAAACCTTTTTCATTGTTGCAAAGGGAACTTTCTGAGTTACTTCTAGCGTTGCATTCTGAATGTTCTTTTGCACAAATAAAACATCTTTGTTTTGCCAGAGTGGAATGAATGGAACCTCTTCAACCAGGATTGTTTGTAGTTGTTCAAAGAGTTGTTTTCGAGCTTCGGGATTTTGCTCTTTGCGGCTTCGATCGATCAATTGATTCACTCGATCGTTGTAATAAAACGATCCTTGAACAACCGTTGATCCCTTTTCGCAACCTTTGTTCGCTGAACCTTTCGCACATTCCATAAATGGCTGAATATAGTTATCAGCATCCAGAAAATCCGGCGACCAATCCCACAAAAACATCGGATATGCACCACTTTCAACATTCGCGTTAGCTGTCACCGATTCAACGCTATTGAGTTGAAGTTGCATCAAATTACCAAGGTACTTTTGGACGATCGCTCTCATCGTAATTGCTGCAAGTCCATCACTAGAAACGTTCGATCGATACCATAGTTCAACTTCCAGCGGATTCGATTCGGAGTAACCCGCTTTTGTCAGTAGGTTACGAGCCTTATCAATATTACGATCGCCTAATTCCTTAAACACGGGTTTCTGTTCACTCAAACTATTCGGGAGCAAGCTATACAACGGTTCAACCTGCCCCCGAAAAATTCGACTTTCAAGAATCGGACGATCAATCATTGCCGCGATCGCTTGTCGAACTTCTAATCGATCGAGCGGCGGAGATTTCACATTCAGGCTTAAATAATCAATTCCACTTCCTGATCGTTCGAGCATTCTCCAAGTATTATCACTTGCGTTCTCTCTCAGATTGCGAACTTGCTCGATCGCCAGACCTTGACCTGCAACATCGATCGCACCTGTCCGAAACGCATTAAACAAATTCGCAGCGCTTGAGAAAAACTGAATATTGACACCGCGATTTGCAGGTTTACCACCCCAATACTGATCATTAGCATCGAAGACAATCGAATCCGTTCCAAACTTCACGAGTTTATAAGCGCCCGTTCCGACAAATGTTTCAGAATTAAATTCTTTTTTTCCAATCTTGTAAGCTTTCGGAGAAACCGCACACGCACCCGAAAACGCCAACAACGAGGGAAATCCAGCAAACGGTTTTTGTAATTTAATCACTAACTGATCATTACCGACAGCAGAAACAGATTCAATCACATCTGATAAGAGAAACGAAGGTGAACCGCCATTTTCAATAAACCGTTTCAACGAAAATTCCATTGCTTTCGCATTAAACGGCTCACCATCATGAAATACAACTCCTTTCCGCAATGGGATCGTATACGTTAATCGATCCGGACTCACTTTCGGTAATGCTGTCGCTAGTTGTGGCTCCAATTCATCTGTACCAGGTTTATAACGATAAAGACGATCGCCTAAGTTATACAATAAGTTACCTGCAAATGTATTGTAAGCATCAGCGGGATCGAGCGTACTCACCGTAGCGGTCGTGCCGATCGTAATTCGCCCGGTCTCAGTCGCAGCGGTTTCAGACGGAGCGCAACCGACCAGAACTGACAGGCAGAGAACAGAGAGGATCAGCGATCGCCAAATTTTTCCCAGCATTACAAAGTGCCAAAATTCAGTTTTTTGAGTGTACCAGGAATTTCACGACGCTCTACAATTCGTTTATGTGCCGAGAGAGAAGATGCTTACCAGCCTGCAAAATCCCTTAGTTAAACAATTGCGAAAGCTACACCGCACCAAAGAACGACGGGAGCAACAAGTTTTCTTACTCGAAGGCACACATCTGATTGAGGAAGCATTGTCGATCGAGCTTTCCTTCCTAACAGTCTGTTGCACTGAACATTGGCAAGCTCAACATCAGGAGCTATTTGAACAACTACCTGATCGCTCTGAACGATTGGAATTGGTCAGCCCAGAAGTCATGAAAGCGATTGCTACAACAGTTGAACCGGATGGAATTGTTGCCACGATCGAGCATTTTCACACTCGTCCCGTTGAGTTCTCTCAGCTTGGATTAGTTCTCGAAACCATTCAAGATCCAGGCAATTTAGGCACAATTATCCGAACTGCGGCGGCGGCTGGTGTTGAAGGACTTTGGCTGAGTGAAGATTGTGCCGATATTGAAAATCCGAAAGTTTTACGATCGTCTGCGGGCCAATGGTTTCGCTTACCGATGTCGATTCGATCGAACTTGAAGGAAGAGATTGCGATCGCGAAATCCAAAGGAATCCAAATCATCGCTACAGTTCCTACAGCCACTAAAATTTACTGGGAAATTGACTTTACTCAACCGAGTCTCATTCTGATGGGCAATGAAGGAGCCGGACTATCACCAGAGTTAATCGAGCTTGCAGATGTTCAAGTCACAATCCCTTTAGCTCAAGGAGTTGAATCTTTGAATGTTGCGATCGCAACTGCTTTAATGCTGTACGAAGCTCGAAGACAGCACAATCAATGATTCCTGATCCACTGT
>JADEXW010000561.1 GCA_015206935.1 Pseudanabaenaceae cyanobacterium LEGE 13415
CAATATTACCGAGTCGAAGTTCCATTCACGGGCGATCGATCGCTTGCTGCGGCTCGTCAAATTGCTTCAGATGCCTTTGTGCGTTCTGATGGCAAAATCCAGCTTGCTGCCACTGTTACCGAATCAGAAGCGCAACAGAAAGCCCAGGAATTTAAAAAGCGTGGACTCGCTGCTACTGTTCACAAGCCTTAATCTAACGATCGTTAGACGGATCGATTCGATTCAGTGCGGTAGGATTTAGGAAAAGCGTCGATCGCTGATTGAAGTCTTGCTGGGAGTTGCTGATATGGGATTGTTTGACCGAATTTGGCGGGCTATTCGCGCGAATCTCAATCATCTCGTTGGACAGTTAGAAGATCCAGAGAAAATTCTGGAGCAGGCTGTTTTAGATATGCAGGATGATTTGATTCGGATGCGGCAAGCGGTTGCCCAAGCGATCGCAACTCAAAAACGAACCGAACGCCAAGCCGTTCAAGCTCGATCAAGTTCCGAAGAATGGTATCGTCGCGCTCAGTTGGCTTTAACCAAAGGCGACGAGAATTTGGCGCGTGAAGCTTTAGCGCGTCGAAAGAGCTATATCGAAACTGCGAATGGAATGGAATCTCAGTTGGAACAGCAAAGCGTAGTCGTGAAACAACTGAAACAAAATATGTTGAAGCTTGAAGGCAAAATTGCTGAAGCGAAGACGAAAAAAGATATGTACGTTGCACGAGCGCGATCGGCAAAAGCATCCGAACAACTGAATGAAATGCTCAATCGTGTGGGAACTGGAAGCGCGATGAATGCGTTCGAGCGCATGGAAGAGAAAGTTTTGCAACTTGAAGCGCGATCGGAAGCAATGGCGGAATTAGGCGGCGATGATCTTGAAAAGCGGTTTGAAGCATTGGGACAAGGCGATGATCTCGATGCTGAACTGGCAGCGATGAAAGATCAAATCAGTGGAAAGTTACCTCCTGCGAAACCTGCGATCGATCCAGAGTTAGAAAAACTGCGATCTGAAATTCGCGGTTCTTAGGACAATAGATAGACGGCATTGCTAGATCACAAGTTCTATAACAGTCGTGATGAGATCAAAACGATAACGATGACTGTACAAGACTTGAGAAAAAGCGACATGATGGCACATCTGCTGGATTCGCTCGAAGCAGGTGAAAACATTGGACATTATGGACGGTTAGTATTTGCAATGGTGGCGCGTCATTTTCTGTCTAAAGAAGAAATGCTCGAATACTTGCTCAAAGATAAGGATTGCAACGAAGAGGAAGCAAAATCGCTTTATCAACAAGTCGAAGGCAAAGACTACAATCCTCCAAAGCGCGATCGTGTTCTCGAATGGCAACAAGAGCAAGAGTTTCCGATTTGTCCAAATCCTGATGATCCAGATGCTTGCAATGTTTATCGCGATTTAGAGTTTCCGCAGCACGTTTACGAACACATTTCGAGCTACTACGCCCATAAGGGTTAACTATAGAAAGCGATCGAGCAGAGTTGTCCGATCGCTGAGTCTTTTGGCTTCGTTTTGGTCGGCTAATGCCCCCTAAATCCCCCAAATTTGGGGGACTTTGAGATAGAGAAAATTTCAGAATTCAGAACTGTTTTCACCTTCAAAGTCCGCCGGAATGGGGGATTTAGGGGGCACGATCCACTTAGTATCTTACGAGTAACTTAGGACTGATCTATCGCTCTGCTACTCCATCTTCTCTCGCGGCACGTTGAACAGCAGCAGAAACTACAGTCGCGACTCGTTCATCAAACACAGACGGAATGATATGTTCTCGATCGAGATCTTCGGTCTTAATCAAAGATGCGATCGCTAATGCCGCCTGCAAATACATATTGGTCGTAAACGTCGAAGCTCGACAATCTAACGCACCCCGGAACACTCCCGGAAATGCCAACACATTATTAATCTGGTTCGGATAGTCGCTGCGTCCAGTTGCCATTACTGCAACATCATCTCGAACCAATTCAGGCTGAATCTCAGGAATTGGGTTTGCCATTGCAAAGACGATCGGAGCAGTTGCCATCGATTTCACCATTTCGGGTGTTACAACTCCTGGCGCACTTACCCCTAAAAACACATCTGCACCCTTCATTGCATCGGCAAGCTTTCCAGATTGTTCCACGGCAAAAGCGCGTTTTTGATCGTTCAAGTCCGTTCGATCGACAGACAAAATTCCTTTTGAGTCACACATGATGATTTCAGATGCGCCGCTTTTGTGTAGAAGAGTCGCGATCGCAACTCCAGCCGCACCCGCACCATTAATCACAATCCGAATCTCTGACATGGTTTTTTTGACGAGCTTGAGCGCATTCGTCAGAGCCGCAAGAGTCACGATCGCAGTTCCATGCTGATCATCGTGGAACACCGGAATATTCAACTCTCGCTGAAGTCGCGCTTCAATCTCAAAACAGCGAGGAGCCGCAATATCCTCCAAGTTCACGCCACCGAACACGGGAGCAATTCGCTTTACGGTTTCGACAATTTCATCGGTGTCCTGAGTTGCTAAACAAATCGGGAACGCATCCAATCCACCAAATTCTTTAAAGAGCATCGCCTTACCTTCCATCACAGGCATTGAGGCTTCTGCGCCTAAATTTCCTAAGCCCAAAACCGCACTCCCATCTGTCACGATCGCGACCATGTTTTGTTTCACGGTCAATTCATAGACTCGTTTCGGGTCTTCGGCGATCGCAGTACAAATCCTTCCCACACCAGGAGTATATGCCATTGCGAGATCTGCTTGCCCTCTGAGGGGAATCTTACTGACAACGCTAATTTTGCCACCGCGATGCAGCGTGAATGTTCGATCGTACACATCCAGCACTTTGATATGAGGTAAATCTTTCACCGCTTGCACGATCGTTTCCGCATGTTCAGTACTTGCAGCATCAACCGTGATATCTCGCATTGAAATATCGCGAGTTTGCTCAATGAGATCAATTTGTCCCATATTGCCGCCTAGCGTTGAAATGGCTTTCGTCACATTGGCGAGCATTCCGGGACGATTGGGAACCTGAAAGCGGATCGTCAAGCTAAAACTGGAATTGGGAGTTAGAAGATCTGGCATGAGAAAAGTGATTTGCGACTCGGCAAATCTTACCGCAATAAAGCCTCACGAATTGTAAATAGCGAACGACTAAGGATTATCTTCAGATGCCAACGTTATATGCAGAAATCGAAATTCGAGCCGCGCGATCGCAGGTCTGGCAAATCCTGATCGCCAAAGAACGCTGGAAGTATTGGAATACGTTTCTATATGATTGCGATTCGTCTCTGCCTTTTGTGGAAGGTCAGGATGTGGCGTTGTCGCTGTTACGAAATCCGGGAGAGGAAGAGGTGCAATTTCGCCCGATCGTGACGTTAGTTCAGCCGAATTACTGTCTAAAATGGCTGTCTACGATTCCCGGTTTGCGAAATGAGCATGTTCTAGAGCTTCAAGATATTGGAGTCAATCACACTCGTTTTTCGTATCGGCAGAATTTTTCTGGTGCGCTGGCTCGATTTCTGTTGCCATTCATCCGCCAAGATGAGCGTAAAGGCATTCAGCGGATGGCATGGGAGTTGAAACAATATGCGGAAGAGCTTAATCGCTAAGAAGCTGATCGTGACGGGTTTTGGCATCAGAAAGATTGGGATTAAGTTCGATCGCTTTCTCTAATGATGCGATCGCGTCTTCCCGTTTCCCAATTCGACTCAATGCCATCCCGCGACTGTACCAAATTCGATCGCTATTCGGATTCAGTCTAAGTGCCTGATCGTAACTATCGATCGCAGCTTGACTATTTCCCAGATGATCCAA
>JADEXW010000562.1 GCA_015206935.1 Pseudanabaenaceae cyanobacterium LEGE 13415
GATCCAAACTGGATCGGTTATCCTCACCTTTTCGATTGGAGCAAGAAAAAGGATCGCAACTAAATCAGCTTAGGACTATGTTGTGTAGTAGGTTTGGGGTCGTGAACGTATATGCCAGCAGGCTAACAATCGCGTTGCAGCGGATGGTTTAAAGGTTTTTCGTCTAATCTTGAAGTCCTCGCGCCACCGCTGAACGCAATCGTTATGCTGCTAATCCTCGGAGTAAGGTGGGTACATTCAAGTTATCAGCTTGAACTACTAAGAGAGGATAGAATGCCGCAGAGAATTCTTTACAGTAATAGCGCAGAAGCCACCAAGAAAACAAAAGTCGGACACCTGATGAAAGGAATAGCAGTTTGGATGGACTCATTGCCTGGAACAGTCTATGAGGGTAAAACCATCAAATCAATTCAGCATTTTGAACTACAAAAGGCTGGAGTTGCTTGGGATGTAATTGTGCTTGTAGAGACGGACTAGATGAAATTTATGGATCTATCTTCATTAAAATGGTTGAAAAACGTAAAGCCTCATCAGGGTTGGGCATACTGCTGCATTAATGAAATGCCAATTCCAGAAGCCAGGATCTTTCGATTGCATTGGCGGAGCAACACTGACAAAAGTATCCATGTTCCTCAAAAAGGAGATCTGATGGTGCTAGTCCAGTCAGCTAAAGCTACTCACATTGTTGAGTTGCTAGATAATGTGGTTTACGGAAATTCCGAAGAAGAATGGAGTTCATACCGCATTGTGAAGGCTATCTGGATGCCTCCCACGGGTTTCGACTGGTCGAACCTTCCTCACCAGAAAGAAGCATTTGGAGTTGACTATCTTCCCCCAGATGGGTACGTTCACAACCTGAGTCGAACTGACCAGATGTTTCAGTTTAACCAATATTGGCAACCTTTAGGAGGGTTAGAGAGTTTTCAAAACCATCTGAAGAAGGTTCTCAGCAGTATTTCATAATACGAGCAGTCTTTGTCTGATGAGTTCGCCAGTATAGTTCAGCAGCAACATAGCTAACCCAAAATTGTTGAGTGTGGAGCGTAAAATACTGCTCTGAAGCAATTTTAAATTCAAGGGAGAGCGCGACTGATCAACACTGTTGTCTAGTTGTAATGGTCTCCCTTATTCATTCGCTTCTAACCAACGATTCAAATCATCGATCGAACTAAAATTGAGTAGTGAGATTGCTAAGTCCGACAGTTTGTTCGACGCAAGCGAAGAGATGCGATCGCTGATGGCTTCTGGCAGTTGCCCAATTTTTTGTTCTAGTAGAAGAGAGACAAGTGATCGTTGTCCTTGTTCAACTCCTTTCTCAATGCCCTTCTCTTCCCAACTCGTGGTAACTTGCATAATCGCCTCCTTTTGCGCTACACCGATTTTATCAAGTTCCGCTTGAAAAGTCTGCTCCTCTTGGGCGTTTAATCGTAGATATGTATCAACAAACTTGGATATCAACCGAGTTTTAGCAGGGTCGAGCTTTAACGTCACCAATAATCTTAGACATTCTGCTTTCACCTTGGGACGATCTCGTTTAGCTACTTTCATCTTGCTCATCAATGCCGCTGCAACAGGATTGGGGCGATCAATATAATCCCGCCAATTGAGCCGATTCAGTTGGATGGCATGAAAGCGAAACTCCAATACTTTGAAATTGGGAAACTCGATTTTGAAGGTGTCATTCTCTGCACGATAGGGTTGATCGAACGAAAAAACAACAATTGGGTAAATGTCTTTGACATAGTTCTGATGCAGTCGTGCCAGATAGTAAAACATTCTGCGATTAATTTTGCTTTCACTATACGATTGTGCTTCGATATGGAATAGAAAGGTCGCGTCTTGCCCAAAGAGCTTGACTTCTACCAGCAAATCAATGATTTTTTCATCACCTTCTACTAGATCAGCAAAGTATTCCTGTGGTAGAAATCGAATTGATTCAGGGTCGATGTTTCTGGCTATTTCTGGCAAAAATAGTTCTAGAAACTCCAGGAAAAAGGTTGAGATTAGCTCTTTGAAATTCTGGTCGTGGTCGATGGTTTCGGTACTTTGAGAAGAGGAATTAGTCATAAGTCATATCAAATTGCATATCAAAAGATCATGCGTACCATATCATATTCTGGTCAATAGAGAGAAGGGATTGCAATTCAGCAAGTTCTGGCGAGATTGAGTGTGATCTGCCCAGTGCCCGCAGCATAACAACACAGTGGAGCGGACGGTAGAGAGTCTTCGCGCTTCGTTCTAATCTATCTGCCGCCGCTCACTTTAGCCGTTAGACCGCTTCACCGAACTGAAAGGCTGAGTATAGAATGTTTCATTAAGGCTGTGATTTCACGCAGCATTCTATTGTTTCAGTTTTGCTCAAAGGAGCTTCTCGAAATGTCCAACTCCAAGAAAATTGCGAGATTTATATTATTTTCAGCAATTGCAACCATGATCGGAATCGTAGGTGCGTCCGTAAGTAGCACCGGCAAGAACTTCAATCCTTCATTTTGGGGTGGCAAATCGGCTACAACTCAGATGGGACAATCCGCTAAGCGTCAATTCAAATACGACAAAGCATCTCTTGATTTAATGCTTGGTAAAGTTTTCCTTTATGAACTCCACTTAGCACGTAACATCGACGATTACACGCGGATGGCTGTCCCCAATATTGTTTCTGATTATAGGCAGAAGCAAAAAGATTTTGATGCGTTGGCTGGAAATTTCGAGCAACGAGTTAAAGAATGTCTCGCACACCAGGAATTTCTCTCAAAACTCGATGCCTCTCAATCTATGAATGCAACGGATCGTGTTGCTGTCCATAACATTGAAGTAGAGCAGAGTCGCTGCGAAGATCAATTCAATCGAATCAACAGTGAGTCATATTTGCTGTCTACAGAAAGAGAGAATCTTCAGGCTGTGATACATCTACTTAATCAGCGTGGTTTACCAGGTGCGGTGATTGTTCAGAAGATTCAAGAAGAATATAAATCGCAGGAACAAAAAGATCCGTCGCAAAACTGATTAGTCCTTGCCGCTGACGGTAAGATACAGAAACAACTTCGTTCTTCAAACCCATGACAGAACTTCTTCAGCAAGTTATCTCAGAAATCCAAAAGCTTCCCGCCGATCAGCAAGATGCGATCGCATCGCGTCTCATGGCTGAACTGAAAGACGAACATCGATGGACAGAGCAGTTTGAATCCACCACAGACGACCAGTGGGATCGATTAGCTGACCTAGTTCGGCAAGAAATCGCGAGCGGTGATACGGCTCCGTTAGATGAAGTTTTTCCGGTTAAACCATGAAGTCGAGTGTCACGAAGGTATTCCGTAAAAAGCTTGAGCGACTTCCCGTATCAGTTCAAGAACAGGCGGACAAGGCTTATGAACTTTGGCGTGAAGATCCGTACCACAATAGTTTGCAGTTCAAGCGAGTCAGTCAACGCCAACCGATTTATTCTGCGCGTGTCAGCATCGACTACAGAGTTCTAGGATTGCTGGAGGCAGACGACCACATTTATTGGTTCTGGATTGGGGCGCACGATGAGTACGATGAGTTGCTGAAAAGATTGTAGTTTCTGGTCACTTCGTTGAGGCACGGTCTAACAACCCTGGTGCAGCGGACGGTTGAGAGATCTGGGTGGTGATGCAAAGGTTACGCGCCGCCGCTGACCAGGAACGTTAGCTGGCTTCGTTTCAGACTACTGTTATATGAATTGCAATAGTCATTGAGAAATTGTGTGTGATGGCTACTAATGCTGAAATTGAAGAGCGATGGATCGAAGCTTGGAATGATTTGTTTGACA
>JADEXW010000563.1 GCA_015206935.1 Pseudanabaenaceae cyanobacterium LEGE 13415
CTTTCTGCCTTGCCCCCTTCTTGTTGAAATTCTTTGCCTTGCGAAGATACCTCAGATAATCTCCAGCGAATCCATGTCGCTCTGCATGATCAATGATGCTATGCGCGATCGTTGAATAGGTTGCCTGATCCCAATCTGTCATCAACGCTTCGATCTCTAGAATTTCGTCTTCGGTATAGCTTATAGATAGAATTTGCTCATATGGATCAAGCGGATTGGTCATTTAATCGCCCTATCGTTAGTATATGCGTCCGATTTATCTCGATAACCATTCAACCACACGGGTAGACGATCGCGTTTTAGCCGCAATGCTGCCTTTCTTCACTGAGCATTATGGCAATCCTGCAAGTGTGACTCATGCCTATGGTTGGGAAGCAGAAGCCGCCGTTAAACAAGCACGAGAAATTATTGCTGAAACGATTCATGCAACACCCGAAGAGATTGTTTTTACGAGTGGTGCAACTGAGGCGAATAACTTGGCAATCAAGGGAGTTGCAGAAGCGTATTTCAATCAAGGACGGCATATTATTACGGTTCAAACAGAACACAATGCAGTACTAGATCCTTGTCGCTACTTGGAATCGCTTGGGTTTGAAGTGACTTATTTGGGAGTCGATCGATTGGGTTTAATCGATTTGACTGAACTCGAAAAAGCCATGCGCGACGATACGATTCTCGTTTCGGTCATGGCTGCCAATAATGAAATTGGAGTGATTCAATCGATCGATAAAATTGGCGAACTTTGCCGCAGTCGAAATATTCTTTTTCATACGGATGCAGCGCAAGCGATCGGTAAAATTCCTCTCACGGTTCAGAACATCGATCTAATGTCGATCACTGGACACAAGCTCTACGCTCCGAAAGGCATTGGTGCATTGTATGTACGGCGGAGAAATCCGAGAGTTCAACTTTCGGCACAATTACATGGAGGCGGACATGAACGAGGAATGCGATCGGGAACGCTCTACACGCCTTTGATCGTTGGATTGGGGAAAGCGATCGAGATTGCTGATCCAACTTCTGAAGCGATCCAGATTGGGAAATTACGCGATCGCTTATGGGAACGGTTGCAAATCGAAGGCGTTCATCTTAATGGACATCCAACTCAGCGGGTACCCGGAAATTTAAATATCAGCGTTGAAGGCGTGGATGGACAAGCGTTGCTGTTGGGATTGCAATCGACGATCGCGGTTTCCTCTGGTTCTGCGTGTACCTCAGCAAAAATTGAGCCGTCTCATGTATTGAACGCGATCGGGGTTTCAAAAGAACTAGCCTTGGCATCGATTCGGTTCGGAATTGGACGCTTTAACACTGAAGAAGACATCGATCGAGCTGCACATTGTGTGAGGGAAACCGTCAAATCACTTCGACAAATCTAGTCTTATAAAGCAAAGTACTTGCGATTTTGAGTGAAAAAATCGATGGCAAATTCGCCACTACGCACATCATTGAAAATCTGTAAACCGTCTATATATTGAGACCAAATTACTCCTTCTCTCAGACGGGCAAACTGATGTCATCAAACACACTTATAGAATCAGAATCTTTAAAAACTTAGGATGATTTCAGAATGTGAAACTGTTTTTGCTCCTGCGTGAATTTGGGAATATTTAACTCATAGAAAGAAAGAATGGCTTTGTATTCTCTGTGATCCCCGTCTTGTTTTTCACGGTCTCAAATCGTCCTCACCGCGAATTTCACAACACTTTCCCCTCTTTTTTGAGCGATCCCCGAATTATAAAAACAATATGAAACCCTTTTTTCAAAACTAGCCTCTAAAACCGAGACCTAGCAGCGATTTCCAAGGATTTCATGACAATTAAGTGCCACGCAGCACACTTCACAATAGAGATTAGAGTTACCCCTTGCTGAGAAATTTTTATTCCTCATTTATACGATCGTTGAATTGAGTGAATTTATTTCATCAACTGTTTCTCTTTCCCAGCATTCGATCACAAAACTGAAGACTTCCTTAAGAAGTATCGCTGTTGTTTCACATTTATTACTGCAACCGTCCGAGACATGAAAAGTAACGATACCTTCACCTCAAATTGTCGCCATTGCCGTTTTTATTCCCCCGAAGGGCGACGCGGTGGACACTGTAGCCAACTTAATGTATCTGTTCAAAGTACTTGGAAAGCTTGCTCATTAGCGACTCCAATCTTTGAGCCTGAGTGGGAATTCTCTGGTATTCCGGTCTGGCATAGTGAAACCAGCTTTGCTCGACACGCTTCCGCCACTTATGTCGTTGAGACTGTGGAAGCTAATTCTGAAGTCTCTTTGAAATCGCTCTAGGTCATGCTGAGATCGCATTCTGTTGCAGGGTGCGATTTTTTCATGCAAAAACGCCGAGACTAATTTATCCCGGCGTTTCAGCATTCTTTATAATTTACTTAAGGATTCTGCACCGCAGTCGTTTGAGTGACTTGTACAGGCGAATCCGCATCGCCTAAGACGACTAGACGCTGATTCGGATCAGCCCGATTTGTTTGTTCCTGTACGATCGCGGTTGCCTGTTGCGGATCAAAATAACGATTAAAGTCTGACTTCAACCGAGACACTCTAGTATCCGTGGTTTGAACTTCGGCTTGGATTTCTTTTAGTTTTGCTTGTTGATTAAGACTATAGGGAATTAGCTGAGTCAGAGCGGCGATTGCGGCTCCAGAAATAACGACATTGACACTGAGTTTTGCGATCGCTTCGGCTGCCAGAACGCGGTCTTGCTGTTGATGAGAACGGCGCGACGATTTGGGAGTGCGAGAACGACGAACTTTCGGAGACTCAGGAGGTTGGGGTAAGCGAAGTGCATTCATGGGTTCATATAGCGTGACAGCAAAAAAGCTACTCAAGCACGAAGAAATTCACTCTTGTGACGACGTGCAATTTAGATAAGAGCCTGACCAGATTCTTCACCTCTTGCAAGCGAAGAATTTGAATTTCAATCGATCAATTAACTTGATTTCTTGTTGGTAGAGCTTACTTAAAATTGCAAATCTGGAACCCAAAATCAAGAAGTACGAGTGAACTAAGTGCGCTAGCCACAAAAAAGACAAAACTTAAGACGGAGAAAAATGATTAAATCTCACTTTTTAAGGTCTTAACTTTTGTGTTCTTTGCCGGTTTTTGTCGCTTTAGCAGCCTACCTGAGCGGAAAGAACCCATTCAGGCAGGAAACTTGCCTAGATAGTTTACTTGCTGATTCGCAAAATGATCACTGAATTTACAGGTTTCTTTCTGCGATCGGCTCGTTTGCCTCCAAGATCGTTTCCTGCCAGGTCGGAACCTTACTTGTAAAGCTCAGTTGCTAACCGAAAAGCGAGGACTCCCGGAATGAGAGCCACGACCAGCGCAACCAAAACTTGAGTGTCGGATAAAGACATATTAGAAACTCCTTATCTCAGGGTTATAGTTCCTCAATGTGAACGAAAATGCACATTTCGGAAAGTGGTTGTAACAAGATGCAACAGAAAAACCCCTGATTTTTGCATTTTTCAGGGGTTTCACGGGTTTAAGCTTCGTGTTGAGCGGGATTTTTCTCTAGCTCCTCGTTGTGTTCCACATTGCGTTCGTACCAGCGCATGAGAGGAGTTGAGGTGACCCCGTGGAGTAGGACAGAAATGACGATCGTCCAAAACGTAATCCAGGCGATTTGCTCTCCGTCAAATCCTTTGAGTCCATGCCCGAAAACGTAAGCCAGGTAGTAGATCGAGCCGACTCCGCGAATTCCAAACCAGCCATAGAGCCAGCGGGTGGCGGGATGGACTTTTAAGCCGATCGTGCTAATC
>JADEXW010000564.1 GCA_015206935.1 Pseudanabaenaceae cyanobacterium LEGE 13415
TTCGGAGTCTTCTATGACCTTCTCCCAGGAACCGCCTCAAGATCGGATTATTCCTACCGATTTACGCAACGAAATGCAGCGGTCTTACCTGGAATACGCGATGAGCGTCATCGTAGGAAGAGCGCTACCGGACGCGCGGGACGGGCTGAAACCTGTGCATCGTCGTATTCTCTATGCCATGCACGAACTCGGATTAACCCACGATCGCCCCTTTAGAAAGTGCGCCCGTGTGGTCGGGGAAGTGCTGGGTAAATATCACCCTCACGGAGACACCGCCGTTTACGATGCGCTCGTGCGGATGGCTCAGGACTTTTCCATGCGATCGCCCCTAATCGACGGGCATGGGAACTTTGGCTCGATCGATAACGATCCCCCTGCTGCGATGCGGTATACCGAGTGTCGTCTCACTTCCTTAACGACAAACTCGCTGCTGCAAGACATCGAATCGGAAACCGTTGATTTCGCAGACAACTTCGATGGTTCGGTGCAAGAACCGACCGTTTTACCGTCAAGACTGCCGCAACTTCTCTTGAACGGTTCAGCCGGGATCGCGGTTGGGATGGCAACGAACATTCCACCTCACAACCTAGGTGAGTTGATCGATGGACTGGTCGCACTGATTCAAAATCCAGATCTCACCGATCTGGAATTGATGCAATACATTCCGGGTCCTGACTTTCCGACAGGTGCCCAGATTTTGGGGCGGAGTGGAATTCGAGAAGCTTACACCACTGGGCGCGGCTCGATCACAATGCGAGGTGTGGCATCGATCGAGACGATCGAACAACGCGGCAGACCGGACAAAGATGCGATCATCATCACTGCATTACCGTATCAAACTAACAAAGCCGCACTGATTGAGCGCATTGCTGAATTAGTCAACGATCGCAAGATCGAAGGCATTTCCGATGTTCGGGATGAAAGCGATCGAGATGGAATGCGAATCGTGATCGAACTACGTCGGGATGCTTATCCGCGTGTGGTGCTGAACAATCTCTACAAGCAAACTCCGATACAAGCCAACTTTGGCGCGAACATGCTGGCGTTAGTGAACGGCGAACCCCAGTTACTCACGCTGAAACAGTTCCTAGCGGTGTTCCTAGAGTTCCGAGTTGAAGCAATTACCCGCAGAACACAGTATCAACTCCGCAAGGCAGAAGAACGCGATCATCTGTTGCAAGGGTTGTTAATTGCTCTTGCAAACCTCGATCGTATTATCGCGTTGATTCGTCATGCTGCTGATACTGCAACCGCGAAACAGCAATTGATCGAAACTTACTCGCTCTCCGAACAGCAAGCCGATGCAATTTTACAAATGCAGCTTCGTCGCTTGACTGCTTTAGAAGCGGAAAAGATCGAGCAAGAACACCAAGATTTGCAAGTTCAGATCCGGGACTTGTTAGACATCTTGGCAAGACGCGATCGCATTCTCGACATCATTACGACCGAAGTTACCCAACTCAAAGCGAGTCATGCAACCCCTCGCCGCACCATCATCGAACAATCCGAAGATGAGCTAGGCGATATTGATCTGATCGCGAACGAGAAATCGATCGTGCTAGTCACTGAGCAAGGCTACATCAAACGGATGCCGATCAGTACCTTTGAAGCTCAGAACCGCGCCACTCGCGGTAAATCTGGAGCGCGAATGAAGGAAGATGATGCGGTCGAACACTTCATTAGCTGTTGTGATCATGACAGTGTATTGTTCTTTAGCGATCGAGGAGTCGTCTACGCGCTAAAAGCCTACCAAATTCCAGTTGGATCTCGGACTTCTCGTGGAACCCCGATCGTGCAACTCCTCACCGTTCCACATGAAGAAAAGATTACTTCAGTCATCTCCGTGAGCGAGTTCTCTGATGATGAGTACTTAGTGATGCTAACCAACAAAGGTTACATCAAGAAGACTGCTCTTTCTGCATTTAGCAACATTCGCACCAATGGATTGATTGCTATCTCACTCGAAGAAGGTGATCAACTCCGCTGGGTGAGACTCGCGCGAGTCGATGACAGTATCATCATTGGTTCGAGTTTAGGTCGATCGATTCACTTCCGCGTCAACCATGAGCAACTCCGCCCCCTCGGTCGCGCGACTCGTGGAGTGAGAGCTATGTCTTTGCGCGATGGCGATAGCTTAGTCGGAATGGCAATCTTACCGGGGCAAATTGTGGCAGATGTCGCACAAGCCCAAGCAGAAGAACCGGATGAAGATGAAACTACTGTAGATGAGAACGCAGAACTTCCACCACAATCTGGACCCTGGGCATTAGTTGTTACGACTGGCGGCTATGGGAAGCGAGTTCCAGTTAAGCAGTTCCGACTGCAAAATCGAGCGGGTATGGGAATTGTGGTGACGAAGTTCCGCAAACCGGGTGATACTCTCTCCTCATTGCACATTGTGAATGAAGGTGATGAAATGATGCTAATTACCAATCGAGGCATCATCATTCGACAGTCAGTGGATGCGATTTCGTCACAATCACGAGCGGCAACTGGAGTGAGAGTACAGCGATTGGATGAAGATGATGCGATCGCGGCGGTTGCTCTTGTTCCACCGAGTGCTGAAGAAGCTGGAGTGATTGATCTCGAAGACGAAGCTGAATAACGAGAAGGCGGGAGCAATCCCGCTTTTTTATTGATTGTTATCTTATCAGTCGAGTGGACTTTTCACACCTCGTCCTCCTTTATTGAGAACATGAGTGTAAATCATTGTTGTTTTGACATCTTTGTGTCCTAGTAGCTCTTGCACTGTGCGAATATCGTATCCGTCTTCAAGTAAGTGTGTTGCGAAGCTATGACGGAAGGTATGACAGCCTGCATGTTTCACAATCTTGGCACATCGAATCGCTTGCTGCATTGCTCCTTGTAAAGCATCAGGAGATAAATGATGTCGGCGAACTATCTTTGTGTGTCGTTCTGAGAATCGCTTTGTAGAAGGGAAGACATATTGCCAAATCCACGATCGATTTGCGTTGGGATATTTACGCTCCAGTGCATAAGGTAGAAAAACTGCACCGTATCCCGCATCTAGATCAATTTGATGAATGCGTCGCGCAGAGATTAGCTGTTTTTTGAGCGGTTCAATCACAGTGATGGGTAGCATTGTTCGTCGATCGACTGCACCTTTGCCGTTCCGAATTGTGATCTGCTTGTATTCAAAGTCGATGTCTTTGACTCGTAATCGGAGACATTCTATCGATCGCATTCCTGTGCCATAAAGCAAACTTCCTAGCAAATGATAGACTCCATCTAGTTGTGCTAGAACTGCTCTTGCTTCTGTACGGGTGAACACAACAGGCAAGCGTTTGGGTAGCTTTGCTCGTTCGATGTCATCAATGTAAGGCAGGTCTATTTTTAACACTCTTTGATAAAGAAACAAGAGTGCTGAGAGTGCAACGTTTTGGGTGGAGGCTGCAACTTTACGATCGACTGCGAGATGGGTAAGATAAGCCCGAATTTCGGCTGCGCCCATTTCGCGAGGGGGACGACGATGATGAAATTCATAGAAATCCCTAATGTAGCCGAGGTAGGCTTTTTCAGTTTTGTCGCTGAGGTGTTCAAGTCGAGCGATCGCATGGATTTGATCAACGAGGCGGAGCGGTTGCGTCATAGCAGTGTGAAAATGTCGAACTTTTCTACCTAAAACCAAAAAAACGCAATTCCACTCGGTATAATTGTCCAAATTTGGGAGTTATCCGTTTTAGAATCGGTATAAATTCTAAAAAATAGATAGTTATACGGATCTTACGCTGGATAATGTCTTGTGAAAGCGTATTATCCCGAT
>JADEXW010000565.1 GCA_015206935.1 Pseudanabaenaceae cyanobacterium LEGE 13415
GTATACAACTTCTCTAGATGCGTTGATTGCAGTTACCAAACGCCTAAGCTTATATGAAAATCAGCACAACATGAACTCTGAGGAGTTTTTCGATCTCTACAGCAAAGGACAACTCACGGATGAAACATTCTTCATTGAGTGGGCAAATGATTATCGGCACTTTCTAGGGCTACGACAAGACGTAGAGAAGCGATTACAGAATGTTGCATAGTGCCCTAGCAGAGTATCTCGACCGAGTTGAGCAGGCGTTGATGGGGCTAGAAAACGTTTACGTTGAACGATATGTGGAAGAGATTTTGACTCCTCAACGCGCAACCCTACGAATTCGCATTCGATTTGTGCAAGGGTATTTGCTCGAACTGAATGAAGCGATCGTCGTGGAAGCGGATGTGTTGCTATGGCTAGATTATCGCTACCACTGTCAAGATGAGCAAAATTGCTTAATCTTTCGATATGACAGCACACCCCATTTTCCAAATTTGCCAACTTTTCCACCTCACAAGCACTTGCCTGATGAAGTGATTGCCAGTCAAAAGCCAGATGTTGCCGAAGTTCTACAAGAGGCTGTGATTTATGGACTGAATCGCTAATTTCGCTGCCCCGACCATTCCCGCACGATTTCCTAATTCTGCGGTTAAGATCTGCAATCGTTCGCGCGATGTCGGCATGACTCGCTGTTCGATTTGGGCGATCGCACTCGGCAAAAAGAATTCCGCACTCGCACTCACACCACCCCCGATCACGATCGCCTCTGGAGTCAGCACATAAATCAAACTGGTTAATCCCAAGCCCAAATCGCATCCATACGATCGCCAAAATTCCAACGCTTCAGGATCATTCGATCGAGCGAGTCGCCCTAATTCATCCGGTTCTTTTCCCGTTCGTCGTCGAATCGCTTGAATCGAAGTATGTTGCTCTAGCGATCCCCGGTTGCCACTATTACAAGGTGCGCCATTCGCATCTAAGCTAATCAATCCCAATTCTCCCGCTGCGCCGTTGTGCCCAATGAAGAGTTCACCGTTGAGAATAATCGCGCCGCCAACTCCCGTCCCCAAAGTCAGCAGGATGAAATGACGAAACGCTCGACCCGCTCCCAACCAAGCTTCTCCTAATCCCGCACAGTTGGCATCGTTTGAAGCGATCGTCGGTCGTCCGGTTTTGGCTTCGATCCAATTCGCGATCGGCACTTCAATCCAATTTGGTAAGTTGATCGCAATTCGGGCAATCCGTCCAGCGGCATCAGTCGGGCCCGGCATTCCGATCCCGATCGCGGAGGCTTCTTGAGCGGGATCAAGTTCTGCGATCGCATCCACGATCGCGCTTAATACAGGTTCAGGAAAGGCAGGCTGGGGAGTTGGAATCGTCATCGATCGTAGACAAGTTCCGTCTGAGGTGAACCGTCCTAGCTTAATTGCGGTTCCACCCAGATCGATTCCCAGGACTTGAATTGAGCCGTTCATCGCGTTGCTTGAGAAAAAGAGACAATCTTGAGCCTACAAGCAAACTGCAAACCTTCAAAATTGAAGGGACAGGTCAAGGAAGACTTTCCCAGGCTTGTACGACGAGATCGCTTAACCAGTGTCGCTGATGCGGTTCAAGTAGCCGATCTTCTGCCAACACTTCCGCTTTCACCTCTTCGAGCGATCGACCTTGCGATCGAGCGGTTCCAATCACTTCAGACAGGGCATTCAGCAGCAACTCTTCAGTCACAGGTTCAGGAGGTTGAGAACGAGGGGGTGAAAATGGATAATTCATAGGGCAATTCCAGTCGCGGCTTTAATCAGGAATAATAAGAAGATGTGAAGTTTTTTAAGTTGGTATCAGGAGTAGCTTGTTTTTCCTTGACTTGTCAACCCGCTTTAGTCCTCGATTCGGAGTTTAGAACGCAGTTATGAAAGAAATCCTTTATCTCGAAGTCCCAACTCCTGATACTGATGCTGTGATTCAGTGGTTGCATACAGGCTACA
The DNA here is from genome assembly GCA_015206935.1 of Pseudanabaenaceae cyanobacterium LEGE 13415. Classification (GTDB taxonomy): domain Bacteria; phylum Cyanobacteriota; class Cyanobacteriia; order Leptolyngbyales; family Leptolyngbyaceae; genus Leptolyngbya. The sequence continues at coordinate 1,968 of JADEXW010000565.1, forward strand.
GCCCCAAATCGGGTGAAAAAACGCTGACTCCTGCGGGAATTCGGTTGAATCTGGGGGGTGAACTGTCGATTTTTGTCTGGTCACTTCAACGATCGACCTATCTTAAAGTGTTCAGGACTGGAACTGTTTCAGGCGAGAAGCAGATTTTAGATCAGTTTGTTCAAGCCATTCGATCGCAGTTTCCAAATCGTTACCCAGAACCGCCACAAGTTGATTTATCTGAACAATCGATTTTTGATGCTTTGGCTCAGTACTATCCGAAAACGGTTGAGTTCTTCAAGAAAATTCCAAATGGGGAATATGATCTCAATCGCGTGTACTGGTGGGAGCAACGTTGGCGGGAAGGCGTTCGGACACCTCAGAAGCCGCGTCAAGTGGTGTTTATGACCGACGATGGCAATACGACTCCTGCAAAACCACCGTTTGATTTGATCTATCTCGGAGGCGCGTTAGGGATTGTTCACGCCGCAGTCATGGCGAAATTGGGCTATCGCGTTCTGTTGATTGAGCGGATGCCGTTTGGACGAATGAATCGAGAATGGAATATTTCGCGCAGTGAATTTCAGAGCTTGATTGATTTAGGATTGTTCACGACGGCAGAGTTCGATCGAGTGATTGCCAACGAGTATGTAGACGGCTTTCACAAATTTTTTGATGCGAATAATCCGCCTCAAGCGAAAGCGAAAATTCTCCACACTCCAACCGTTTTAAATATTGCGATCGATGCTGAGAAATTTCTCAAAGTTTGCGGCGAAAAACTGAGAGAAGCAGGGGGCGAAATTTGGGATGAAACCGAATTCCAACGTGCCGATATTCATCCCAATCAAGTCACCGTTTATGCGACTCATCTCCCCACTCAGCAAGAGCGACAAATTACCGGAAGATTGTTGGTCGATGCGATGGGAACCGCTTCCCCGATCGCGTGGCAATTGAACGGAGGACGCGCTTTTGATAGTGTCTGCCCGACGGTTGGAGCGGTGATTTCAGATGGCTTTGAGCCGGGTGTTTGGGATTCGCATTATGGTGATGTTCTGAACAGTCACGGAGATATTTCACGCGGACGACAATTGATTTGGGAACTGTTTCCAGCAGAAGGAAAAGAATTAACGTTCTATCTGTTCCACTATCATCAAGTGCATCCAGAAAATCCGGGTTCGTTGTTGGAAATGTACGAGGATTTCTTTACGATTTTGCCTGAATATCGTCGTTGTGATATGGACAAATTGGTGTGGAAAAAAGCTACATTCGGATATATTCCAGGACATTTCAGCACCAATAGCCGCGATCGCACCATTGCTTTCGATCGATTAATTGCGATCGGGGATGCTGCTTCTCTTCAATCGCCGTTAGTCTTTACAGGCTTCGGTTCATTGGTACGAAATCTATCTCGATTGACACAGTTACTCGATGTTGCACTAAAACATGACTTATTAAATCAGCGATCGTTGAATGCAATCCGAGCGTACCAAAGCAATGTTGCTGTGACTTGGATGTTCTCGAAAGGCATGATGGTTCCGACTGGAAAATCATTGCCACCGCAGCAAGTCAATTCAATGTTGAATACATTTTTTGATGTGTTAGCGGATCAAACGCCAGAAATTGCAGATGCGTTCATCAAAGATCGAGTCACCTGGACAAGATTCAATAAGATGGCGATCGTGGCTGCGTTCAAGAATCCGTTGTTATTACTTTGGATTTGGCAAATGGCAGGCGCGAAAGACTTGTTGCGTTGGACGGGAAACTATGTCAACTTCGGGCTAAATGCTTTGATTAGCTGGATTTTCAGCGGTTGGTTCCCAAAAGTTCTCTTTC
>JADEXW010000566.1 GCA_015206935.1 Pseudanabaenaceae cyanobacterium LEGE 13415
AGCTACACCAGCATTTGCATGTGCCATTGTATCAGAAGATTCTAAAATCGTGCCACTTTTCGCCCCATTTACCGGAAACCTCTCTTTGAGTAGAGCAAAATCCCCACCAGATGATAGAGCAGGCTTATTGTTAAATTTTCTAAAATTTAAGACAAGTCGCAGCAGTTTTATGGGTGGGAACAACATTATGGTCGCCAATCTTCAGCTCGGTCGCCTCAGCCAACTTACTACCGAGGAACTAAAAGCAGAACTCTTGTCGCTGGTTCACGATCGAGATACTGATCCGCTGAATCAGAAGGTTGCCTACGCGAAAAACGAATTAGCTCCCTATTTTGAAGAGCTACAGAGCCGAAATCCTTATCCAGCGGTTGAATCACAGGTTCCGATCGTGCTTGGTGTGTGGACACCTGTTTGGTCTACGATTCCCTTCCATGATGTGTTACCCGGTCGCTTGCACGATTGTTCTTATCAGATCTTTTTAGAGAATGGCTACTACGCCAATATTGCGCGGTATGCACCTGGATCGAAGTCTAAACTGGTTGAAAAATTCTCCTCGGTTCTCGCTGCCTACGATTTCATGGTGATGCAGAAGTTTGAAATTCGGGATGGCGAATGGTTTATTCAGAATGTGGCGATCGAACAAGCACTAAGATGGAGAGCCATTCCGTTAACGATCGAGCGGGCTGAAGCTTGGTTTCATAAAGTGCTAGATGCACGTTGGGACGAATTCACTCAAAAAACTGCTATGCCGCAAGAATTGAAGCTCGATCATGTGGATAAGACCACATTAAAGAAATTAGAGAAGACCTATCGTGCGACTCCCAAGTTTGAGCATGTGTATGTGGATGAGACGCTGCGGATTGTGAAAACACAACGGGAAGAGAAGCAACGCCCTTCTTATACTATCGCGGTTCGTCGCAAGTAGAATCAGTTTAGTTCTGCCGTCGGATCTGGCTCTGGTAACGGTGCAAGAGGGGGTTCAGACGGCGGAACGGGTTTCGAGCGCAACACGATCGCGCTAATCACCAATGTGAGAGCGGGAATCCCGATCGAGACGGCGCTCTTTAAGCTAGCATTCATCCCCAAGAGGTATTGAGCGCTGCTGGATAGACCAAAGGCGAGGGTGGTTAAGCCGAAAATGCGCGATTGTGGAACCAGAGCCGCGAAGGTGATGAGAATCGAGCAGTACCACGGCATTAACCAAGGCGTAGCAAAGAGGAAGAGGAACATTGTAGTCCAACCCATGTTTTCAATCAGCATTTGAGGCGTATTGTTCCACCGTTTGTCACTGCGCCAAAGTTGCCAACTGTAGAAGAATAGAAAGGCGACTAATGTGAGGCTTGAGAGGGTGTTGAGAATGATTTGCTGATCGGCGAGGGTGAGGTTTTCTGGAGTGAAGATTCTGACGAGATCGAGAACAAACTTTGCGATCGACATCAGTGAAGATTGATATTGTCCAGCAACGCCTGGATTGAGAATACTTTTCCAAGCTGCAAGACTCGGCATCACGGTGAACCAGAGTCCTGTGACGATCGCACCCGATGCAGCGATCATTGCAAGTAGCCAGCGCCAATGACCTTGACGTAGTAACGTAACGGCAACCCAGGGTGCCCAAATAATCGGGAGTGTTTTGCTAAGAAAGCCACTCCACAGAGCTAAAAATGCCAACCAGAATCGCTGTTTTGTAAAAGAAATCGCGAAAAGAACTAAGCTGGTCGATACTAAAATATCAACATGGGCAGAACTGACTTGCTCGAAAAGCAATAGTGGGTGTAATAGGTAAGCGATCGTAATTCTGCTACGCTCTGGAACCGGAAGCCAACGCCAGATTACATAGCTATTAAAAAGGTGTAATGCTAAACAGATGAGTTTAAAGACATAGAGAGCAACGATCGGGTGAATTGCAACAAATACCGCAGAGAACGTGAAGAGAGATTGGGAGATTACGCCATAGGTTGAAGTTTGACCCCAATCGACATAGGGCGATAGTTCTGTTACAGAAGAGGCTGCCCGAATTAAATATGGATTCGTGCCGCTCAGGTTCATTAAACCTGCATGGACATATAAATAAGTGTCGTTGCCGAGGGGGTAGGCGATGAAAGCAGCGATCCAGAAAAATGAGGTTTTTAAAAGAATCGTGCGGAAACTCCAGGTCGAATGGAGCCAAGACGAACCGAGAAGATTGGCTAACCAAATCAGATACACGATCGATAAAAGCAGGTAACTGCCACCTACTGCCAATTGCGTTCTAAGATCAGGAAAAGTCGCAAACTTTTGTCCACCTGCTAAAACGTAATAGAATTTATCGACCCCCAAATAGAGCAAAACAACGCTGAGGAACGTTGTTAGCATGAGGGCGATCGTGGTCAGTGCCCGATTTTTGTTCACTTATCTTTAGAATTGGATAAATCTTCATCAATATAACATTGAGTTTTTAAGGTGCGATCGCGTCGTGGACAGAATCACCAAGTCGAGAACAGCCGTGTTTCAAAATCGCTTCGTTCAAAAGTTGGGTGTTGCCAGCGTCGCTGTCGTCGCACTCTTGACTGCGATCTTTCTTCTTCTGCAACCTGCAACTTCTTCGCGCTTGGCTCGAAAGACTTGTATGCCAATCTATGCAGCGGATGTTGTTTGCTTTGGAAAACCGGAACTTTTAACGACCGAGAAAGCAACGGAGATCGAAGTGAGTCCGAGCGGAACGATTTTGGCTGTAGGACGGGATCAAGTGATCGATCTCTGGGATCTAAGAACGCGCCAACCATTGCCGAGTTTGATTGATCATACAGATCTGATTAGCGCGATCGCGATTAGTCCAGATGAAAAGATTTTGGCAAGCAGCAGTTTAGACGGAACGATTAAGCTTTGGGATTTGCCGAATCGTCGATTGTATTCAACGTTGAATTCGGGTCGAGCTTCTGAGTTGGTCTTTAGTCCCGATGGTCGAACTTTGGCGAGTTCGAGTGCCGTAAAACGGTGGGCAGATGGGGCATTTAGTCCGGTGGGCGTGCAGATTTGGGACATTGCCAGTCGTCAGCGGATTTATACGATCGGGGATCAGCCCATCCGAGTTATGCAGTTCAGCACTGATGGAACATTAATGGCAATCGGGGATCGCACCAAAACGGAACTCTGGCAGATCCAAGACGGCGATCGCTTAGAAGTTCTCGATTCTGGCGAAGTTACAGGATTAATTTTTTGTCAGGATGGGCAGACGTTAATTACTGGCAGTAGTCGGCTGAAATCTTGGGATTTGAGAAACGGCAATTTGCTAAAAACCTTTGATGTCGGAGCTTCGGATTTAGCAATCAGTCCAGATGGTCAAACGCTGGCGACAGCGGCAGGTGGAGCGGTTCATCTGTGGCATTTATTGGGAGAGCGATCGTTGGGTTCAATGTTTGCTTCACCTTTTAGCAGTTTGTTTGTTCGATTTGCACTCGGTGGACAAGCGATCGTGGCAGCGGGAACGGATGGAATTCGGATCTGGAGCGACCCGAACGCGATTGATCACGGTTCTTCATAAGGATTAAACCGTTAGTTCTAGCATTTGAAGGACTGTAATTTTGTCTATCAAGAGACTGTTTAAAATATTTCGTAACCGTATTAGCTTAACGATAGTTTTTATTAAAAGGACAAGGTTTTAATGTTTGCTCGATTTCGTCACTTTGTTTCATTTATGGCGATCGCGACCACACTGACCATTGTTTCGCAAAGCGCGATCGCTCAATCTCCTAGCCCCGCACCATCCCCTACACCCACGACCCGACCCGCACCATCGCCT
>JADEXW010000567.1 GCA_015206935.1 Pseudanabaenaceae cyanobacterium LEGE 13415
CGCGATCGGAGCTTTGAGCCAACTCAAAACCTCGGAAGCAGCATTAAATCTGATTCTGGAATACACTCAGCCTGGAGTTCCCCAACCGCTTCGACTGGCTGCAATTCGAGCATTAGGCGCGATTTCAACCGGACAAGACAACATCAATCTAGAGCGAATCTTGGAACGGTTGAAAACATTGTCGCGCGAAACATTCTTCCTCACCCAAGTTGCAGTTGCAGTTTCTTTAGGACAGATGGAAACAACTAAAGCGATCGGGCTTTTACAATCGCTGGCGGATCAAACTCCGGATGGTCGAGTTCGCCGCATTGCTGAGGAATCGATTCAAAAGGTGCAAAAAAATGCAGGGTCAGATAAAGCCGTGAAACAGTTGCGAGAAGAACTCGATCAACTTAAGAAAGAGAATCAAGATCTGAAGAGCCGTTTAGAGAATTTGGAGGCAAAAACGAAGAATTGATTCTACCGAGAAACTTGAAGTCGGAGTTGTACGATTCGGGAGAACAACTGCTCTGGAGTTGTATTGGCTTCGGCTTTAACCTCGAACAGCTTATCTTTCATAAAAATTTGATCGACAGCTCCTTGAACATTGCCACGGATGTCAGGATCTTTCAACTCCGGATTCGCGAGGAACGAAGGACTATCATCCCGTACCTCTGTTTTGACAACTATTCCATCGCGATCCATCACGACCAGAACCCGCAAATTCAATTCCTTTACTGCAAGACTAGGGGGAAAAGTTAACGTAATTGGCTGAATGGTCTCATCTCTCACTGTGATTGAGAGTGCCCCATCTCTTTGCATTTCATATGGATCGCGTTCTAGCGCTTGAGCAATTTTGCCCTGAAACGTTGCTTCTCCAGAAAGCGATGTACCTCCACCAATTGGAGATGAACTTTCACTTTGACTAGGACTTGTATTGCCTGGATTCGGTGTTGCCGAGCCGCCTGAAGTTTCAGGATTTTGCTGAGATGGGTTAGAGCCACCCGATGGAGTGCTACCTAGATTTGCTCCATCTGGGTTTGCTCCGCCTGTCGGTGAAGTCGGGCTAGCATTACTTCCACCTACTGGAGCCGTTGGACGGGGCGAAGTTGTTGGCGAAGGAGATCGAGTTGGCTTGGGTCGCTCAGTCGGCAATTGTCCTTGGGGTGTGGTTGGCTGAAATCGATTCGGCTGATTGATTGGAGTTGTAGGCGAAGGGCTTGGAGAAGGCGTGATGCGAGGTTGCGATCGCGCTTGTTCAATTTGACGCGGCAGATTTGCGATCGAATTCGGAGCCTGAGTCGCCTCCGTCTCTTGAGATGGTGCAGCTTTCGGTAATTCTGCTTGAGTCTGTGTATTGTTAGAAGGCGCGATCGGCTTTGCGTCTTTCGAGGGTGATACATTCGGATCAATTTCAACAAAATCGAGCGGCGCTTGTCCTGTTCCTGTGGGCGCGATCGCAGTTTGAGAAAAATACCAACGACCGACTAAAAGCAACACAAGATGAACTACGAGCGATCCAGCCGTCAACGAAAGCCAGAAAGTCGGAGAATCTTGAGATTTCGATCGCGCAATAGAGAATGCCATGCTGAACGCTCACCCACAGGAACGATTCTTATCCTAGCTTCAGATTGAGCAAGCAGCGATCGAGGAATCATCTCGATCGCGCGTTTTGCTAGTGTCGATCGCGTGCTAAATCGTACTTCACTTTCTCAATACACCATTGGCGCGACTTTTCTGGATGTTTCCGCTGCATCTGAGAAACAAGTCTTTCAGCCGCCGCCCGATCTTGGTGCATTAAGAGCAACAATTGTCGATCGAGTTGACTATTACTGATTGAAGAACTAGAGGAGTTTCGCGATTGTGACCATCCGTAAGCGATCGCACCTAAACCGAGAGCCGCAAGCGCCACTGCCGCCGTCGATCGATTATCAGATTCAGGAGATTCGACTTGAATCGATCGAGGTTCAGAAAATTGCGCTGTTGCGATCGGACGTGAAGCGAGTCCAAAAAATCCTTCGGTCACAACACTTCCAACCAGCGCCGCCATCCAAATTGAGGAACGTTTAATCGGATTTGAAGAGGATTGAAACATCGTGAAAAGATGAATCAGAAACGATATTTTTATGATGACGAAGATTTATGACAAGGGAATGACAAAGAAAGCGGATTGTGCAGTGATATCCGAATCAAGGTGAATTCGACGGAGCGTTTTGCTTCGGTTAAATCGGCTAAAGCCCCCTAAATCCCCAGAAAAGCTGTCACAGAAATGATTCATCAACCTGATATGAACTAACGTAGGATTCATTACAGTATCCCGATCGACCAATCAAATTCCCAATAAAAAAGAAGGGCATCACACCCTTCTCAAAATTTCTAGAACTCTAGATTAGTCTTCGCGTTTATCAAACGGATTAGAAATCTGTTCTGCTTCGGGGCAATCATCCGACACCAGAGGATCGACAAATCCTTTCGGCACAGAGGACAATTTTTGAGTCACAGCCCCAATACTTTCGAGGCGAACCATTTCCTCCCAAGAGCAATTTTCGTCTTCTTCATCGGTTTCATAGCGCAAAGTCACCAAATCTCCTTCGATGTCTAGGATTTTGGCACGTTCGATCCAGCGCTGTTGATCCCGCAAGAAGATCCAGACTTCGCGACCATCACAACAGAGTTGATAGATCTTGCGGTGTAGCATTATGCTTCTCCTGAGCGAATTACTCGAATATCACTAAATTAGACCGCAGCTTGCGTTCTGCCGCAGTCTTCCATCAAACAGAATCGATCGCAGTTTCACGGATGAGGGCGAGCGACTTAGAGTCGGTCTGATCCAAAGGGAGATGATTCATCATAAGCCTAGCTTTGAATCAGGAAAAAACTCTCTCACCAAGGACGGGATTTGAAGCGCAACACGGTCGCAGCTTGGGAGTCGGGACTGAGGAGACACTTTGAAAGTCATTGTTGAGGCAGTAAAGGGACTTGGCGCAATCTTGAACAGAGCAAGCTCTCGATTCAAGTCGGTAGAGACGACAGACGATTGGGGCTAATCCAGGATGCAGAACTATTCCCAAAGGCAATCCGCCTATTGAGTATTCGATTCTACTCCTATTTTAGCGAACCCATCGCTGTTTGAATAGAACATTTTTACTATATTTAATTCTTCTGCGCGTTCCTATCAACAAAATAAAAGGATGTGACGTTTCTTTCACACCCTTTAAGAAATCTTAATTTTTACAGCGAGGTTTTACGATTTAGGAGGCCCCGCTGTAACAATGATCAGATTTTCCGATCGAATCAATTCTTGCGCCACTTCGTTCACTTGTGCCAACGTTACCGCATCAATTTGATTGGGATACAGCCGCAGTTCTGTCGGATTCAGCCCATATAACTCGTTCATTAGTACGACCGAGGCAAGCTGATCTGGATTGGCTAGATCGACCGGGTAGCCGCTGGTAATCGATCGTTGTGCGGTTGCCACTTCGGTTGGACTTACGCCTTTTGTCCGAATTTGATCCAGAAGTTTAACCGTACTCGCGATCGCTTTGTCCGCATCCTCCGGAGCAGTTTGCATCGTTACCACAAATGGACCCGGACGATTCCCAGCTTGGAAGAAGCTGTAAATGCCATAAGTCAACCCTTGTCGGTCGCGGACTTCTGCCCCCAATCGGCTCGATAATGTATCTCCTCCGAGAATTTGATTCATTACCGAAGCATTATAAAAGCGCGAATCTCGTCGATCGATACCCGCTGATCCAATTAATGTCACCGATTGCGTCTTTCCTGGAATTGGAGCATAAC